>JANPCQ010000208.1:0-16187 GCA_031431055.1 Nitrosarchaeum sp. | reverse complement strand
GAACCGCTTTTTCTAAATCGTGAAATGAGCCAATGTTTTTTATTTCTACTTTGTTTCCGCCTTCAATTGATACATTAGCATCTGCCCTCATTGCTCCTTCTAAGCTAGGATCTGACACCCCAAGATTTTCCAGTAAATCAGATAAAATATTTATAAATTCTCTTACTTCTTTTGGGTTTTCAAAATCAGGCTCAGTTACAATCTCCACTAAAGGCGTACCTGCACGATTGTAATCCACCAAGGTTACTAGGTTTTTTTCAGAACTTCCCTCGTAAATTAGCCTGCCTGGGTCTTCTTCTAGTTGTATTCTAGTTATTCGTATCTTTTTTTCTCCAACCATAATACTACCAGTGCCTCCAACACTAGTATCACCATAGATGTTTAGTTGGGTTATTTGAAAATTCTTTGGCAAATCAGGATAGAAATAATTTTTTCTAAAAAATGCAATCTTTTCAGGAGTACTACAATTTAGCGCCATTGCAATCATGGTTGCTTTTTCAACGGCTTTTTGATTCAACCTAGGAAGACTGCCAGGCAACCCGATACAAATAGGACAGACATTAGTATTTGGTTCAAATTCCCTATAATTTGCCTTGCATGAACAAAATAATTTGCTTTCTAACTTTGTAAGTTGACTGTGAATCTCTAATCCAATTTTTGTCAAATTGGAACCTCTGGTAGTTTTACAGTTTTTTCTAACGCATATGCTGCTTGCAGTAATAATTTATCGTCCATAGAATTTGCAATAAGCTGGATTCCAATTGGTAGGCCATTTGATATTGCATATGGAATTGATATTGCAGGTTTTCCAGTAAGATTAGCAGTCACTGTATTGATATCAATAAGAAATAAAGCAACAGGATCATTTATTTTCTCACCAATCTTAAATGGCAAGATTGGAACTGTTGGTGAAATCAATAAATCAAATTTCTTAAATGCGTCATTAATTTGTCTAGTGAGTTTACTTTTTACTTTGAGTGCTTTGAGAAAATATTTTCCTGCTTGTCCTGCAGAAGGAACAAAGCCTCCAAGAATCATTCGTCTTGTAACTTCAGGACCAAGTTTTTTTCTTGCTTTTTCTATATAGGAATTAAACTCATATCCCTCAACAGAAAAATCATAACCATATCTCAAATTATCATATCTTGCAAGATTACTACCTGCCTCAGTTGCAGTGATTGTATAATATGCTGCAACTGAATACTTTACCATATCAAGAGAAACTTCTTCACATGTTGCCCCCAATCCTTCTAATTTTGATATTGCATCTTTTGTTGCAGAAAGTACTGATGGGTCAATTCCTTCTCCAATCATCTCCTTAATTATGCCTATTTTTTTGCCCTCTATGCCTGAATTGATGTCTTTAAGATAGTCTTCATTGTTGTTATTTACAGTGGTGTTATCATTAGGATCTAATCCTGCAATAAGATTTAGCATAAATGCTGCATCTTCTACTGTTCTAGTTAGAGGCCCAATCTGTTCGATACTGTTTGCATAAGAAATTAGACCGTATCTACTAATCAATCCATAAGTTGGTTTGTATCCAACAGTTGAGCAAAAACTAGCTGGATTTCTAACAGAGCCCCCAGTATCAGAACCTAATGAGGCAACACATTCAAATGCGCTAACAGATACTGCGCTGCCTCCAGAAGAACCTCCCGGAACATAATCGGTATTCCATGGATTTTTACTTGTACCATATGCACTAAATTCAGTAGAAATTCCCATTGCAAATTCATCAAGATTTACTTTTCCAACAAAAATTGCGTCTTGTTGTTTTAGTTTTTTAATTACAGTAGCATCATAGGGGGCAATAAAATTTTCAAGCATCTTTGATGCACATGTTGTTTTAGTATCTTTGATGCAAATGTTATCTTTAATGGAAATTGGCATGCCAAAGCATTGACCAATTTTTCCCCCAGATTTTATTTTTTTATCAATCTCTCTTGCTTGATCAACTGCCTTGTCATTTATTGATAAAAATGCGTGTAGATTACCATCTACATGTCGTATTTGTTCCATAGTTTTTGCAACAAAGTCTTCAGCAGAGATATTTCCAGATTTTACATCCCTAGTAAATTGCAGTGCTGAAATTTTTATGTTCAATTAAACCATCTTTGGTGCTCTAACATAGGTTCCTTTATAGGAATTGAGTTTTTCAATTAGTTTATCGTCAAATGGAATATACTTGTCTTCTCTCAAGTTAGTAATTGGAATTTCTCTGACAGATATTTCTTCAGATTCGACACCGGCGGAATCTAAAATATCAAAATATCCTATCATTTTATCAACACTCTCATAGATTGTAGGATCATCAATTTCAATTCGCATTAATTTTGCAACATGGTTTATTTCTTCTCTAGATACCATTTTCAAATCACCTATGGTGTTAATCTGTCAACATACCGCAGTTTACTACCAGTTTTCCATACCTGTGGTATATTTTGTGCGTAAAAATCATCATAAAATTGCATCATTTTTATTTCAATTTGAGAATCAAATTTCTTTGATATAATACTAATGATTACACAAGAATGATTGTTAGAGATGTTCTCCTTGTTCGGTTCAAATTCAACAAAAATTGTAATTTAGAATTCACTTATTTTTGATTTTATTATGCCTGAGGGTTCAAATTGATTCCACCGCATAACGCGCGGGGGGATACGGTTAGAGCCTTGGATTTTGCACTAATTAGGGTGGATTTTCCTTCTAAAACTATTAGGCATCTTGACTGTATTCTACGATATAATCTGTAATTACTGATCCTCCGTTACTGCTTGCACATCCCATGAGAGAGTGTAATTTGTTCCATCAAAAGTGCCACTCAAATTAAGAGGTTGACTTGAATTGAGAATAGTATTGTTTTGGTGAGAATTCTTTTTTATTTAAATTAAAAAAAATGGAAGGTATTTAGTTTAGTAATGAAAGAAATGGCAATGCATCCCATTGGTATAGATAGGAATCCAGAACATCTAAAGAAGCATGTTTCTGCTCATCGAGAAGCTGGGTTGCTTCTTTTTCTTCACCTTCAAAAATTGCCAAACCTGTTTTATTGTTGTCAAGGGATCCAGACCAGATAAATTTTCCTCTAGCATGCCATTCATCAACAAGGTTACTTACCTGTAGTGCAATGCGGTTAAGATCTTCTTGTTTTGTATTTTCTTTCAGTGAACTAACTAAAACCCATAATTTTTTGTTAGATTGAGTTTGTAGTGCTTGTGTCATAATTTTAGTAGATTCTTTTAGTAATTAAACATGCATCTAATTTTATTCTATTATTCTGATTCTATAGAATGAGAATATGGAATGAAAACATGACAACATTAGATAGAGCTAATTAGGTTCATCTAATTTTTATATCGTTTAAATAATATAACGGCGTTATATTACAACATGAGATTAGATTCATGTAGAAAATGTGGGATACAGTTAGAAGTTAACAAAAAATGCAACATATGCAGAGAGCCAAATGAATTTTTTTGTCATCGATGCAGCAACGTTACTGATAAACAAATTCATTCTCAATGTATGTTGATTGACTTTAGTTATAGGTTATTAGAAATTCCAATATAGAGAATAAAATGACAGGTACACTTTCAGTTTGTCTTCATCAGAAATTAGTCTGTGATAAAGACCTTGGAGAGCAGATATGCATTAACTGTGGGGAAGTATTAGAACAAAAAATGAATGATGAGCGTGCAGAATCATCCTATGACAATTTTATGGAAAATACAAGAACAGGTTCTGCAATATCATTAACAATGCATGATATGGGACTTTCGACAATTATTGGAAAATCCAATCACGACTTTGTAGGAAAATCGTTGGGTTATGAAATGAAACAATCCATGAACAGAATGAGATTGTGGAATTCTAGGAGTCAAGCAAAAACTACTTCGGAACGAAATCTAAGAAGTGCACTGTACGAAATAACTAAACTCAAAGAAAAAATGGGTCTCTCTGATGCCGTAATTGACAGAGCGGCATATCTTTACAGAAAAGCTGCAAAGGCACGATTAGTGCGTGGCAGGACTATCAAAGCTATAGTGGGAGCTTGTATGTATGCTGCATGCAGAGACATGGATGCTACTCGAACAATCATTGAGATTGCAGATCATCTACAAGAAAGAAGAAAATTAATTGCAAGATCCTATAGAATGTTATTTCAAAATCTAAGATTGACTGTTGCTATACCCAATCCAATCAACAGAATCATAAAATTTGCAAATAACTTGCAATTGCCTGAAATTACTAAACGAGATGCAATAAAAATTTTTGACACGCTAAAAGAAAACGAACTAACTGCAGGAAAAAAACCTGATTCGGTAGCTGCCACTGTAATTTATATGGCATGTATCAGAACCAATATCAATTTATCACAGTCTGAAATCTCAAGAATTTCTGGAATATCTGCAGTAACAATTCGCAATAGATTTAACGATTTTAGAAAATATGTGATAGTAGTCTAATCATAGTTCTGATAATTTCTCTGTTATGTAATTCTAGAACTAGACGTGGAATTCCATATTATTTGAAACTCTCATGAATGATTTAATGGAATTCTTCTTGAATTCTTGTGCGTGATTCTAGAATCGTTCCATAATTTTTAGGAATCATGAATGAATTTAGGAAAAATCGACATTCAATTGGTATAGAATCGTTCTGGAATCATTCTTGAATCGTTCTAGAACTAAAACTGTAACTAAATCTGTAACTATCTAGTTTACATGTAATTTGGATGAAACTTTGCCATAAATTTTCCTAGTTTTACTATCTGCAAAGTTTTTCTTCATATACCATAAAGTAGACTTGTTTATTCCCAGTTTCTCTCTCTCTCTTCCGGACAATGAGAGAATCTTTTTTCTAATCAATAAATTATCAGCATGATCTAAACACTATTTTGTAAAATCATACAGCAATTGGATCTGCCACCGAGCAACTAATCGTTGTTGGTCTCAAGTTCTAATTAAAAATAGGATTTGTTTTAAAGACAAAATTCCACGTGATTAAAAATGTATTCCATTTTAAGGCGTCAATCTGTCAACATCTCTTGGATAAAATGTGACATCTCGAATGTTTTCTGTGCCTGTAAGGGCCATAATTAGTCGCTCCAACCCAATACCACATCCAGCATGAGGAGGTACACCATAATCAAATGCTCCTAAATGATACTCAAATGCATCAGTCTTCATTCCTTTATTTTTCATTCTCTCTTCAAGCTCATGTCGTTTTTCAATTCTTGTACTGCCAGAAGACAATTCTAAATCTCCAAACATCAAGTCAAAGGATTCAGAAATTTTTGGATTTGTTTTGCTATCTTTTACGTAAAATGGCTTGGGACCCAATGGCCAATCTTTGATAAAGTAAAAACCCTCTACACCAATCTTCTTAAGATTTGATGGGTAAAGATCATCACCCCATTCAGTTTTGGTACCTGCTTTTTGCATTTTTTCTACCAATTCATCATAAGTGTATTGTGGAATGTGTTCAGGGATTGCGGGAATAGTAAACTCAGCATCCGGATTGTTTTTTGCATAATCACTCACAGTATTAATGGATATTTTTATTATCTCTTCAATTCTATTCATCACATCATTGTAATCAACAAATGCTTCTTCCAGATCAATAGATATTGCTTCTGCCAAATGACGGTTAGTTCTTGATGGTTCTGCCCTAAAAATAGGTCCAATTTCAAAAACTTTCTCAAAACTCATAGTCAATTGTTCTTTGTACAATTGTGGACTCTGAGCTAAAAACGCCTCTTTATTGTAATAAAATATAGCAAATAATGCAGCACCGCCTTCAGTTGCAGTTGCTATCATTTTTGGAGTGTTGATTTCTGTAAAGTTTTGCTGATAAAAATAATCTCTAATTGATTTGAGTACATGACTTCTTGCATTGAAAATATGCTGTAATGTCTTACGTCTAAGATCAATTGGGCGCACCTCTAATCTAGTATCTATATTTTTGACAGTCTTTGCTAAAGGCTCAAAGGGGGGAATCTTTTCAACATCTGAAAATACTCGAAGCTCAATTGGAATAATTTCAAATCCAGTAGGGGCTTTTTCAGAAGATTTAATCTTGCCAATAATTGCAATAGAAGAATGTGCTTTTAGTGTAGATAGTTTTTCTCGTAGTTCATCAGGACACTCTCCTTTTTTGGCAACAATTGGAATGTCTCCGTTCTTATCTCTAATTGTAGCAAAACTAATGTTGCCATGTCCCCTTATTGTCAAGACCCAACCCATCACAGTAACTTCCGAACCATCCATTGAAGGACTCAATTCATCAGAATAGTGAGATCTACGTAATGTTCCAAGCTCTGTTTTTATCATAATATACTAAATTTCTGTTCTATGGTGTAATTAATTTTTGGGGGAAAAGGATTCTATGCTACCACCCAATATGAGTCAAGATTCGTTCATAATTTATTCAGAATCAAATTTGATGGTTGTTTTCCTAAATACTAGTAAGAGGGTACAAAAATATGAACTGTCATAAAAAAAGTGAACCTCATGTTTGGAGATTTTCCAAGTACACTAAATTCCGTAGATGTGTAAAGTGTAAATCAAGAATCCCAATCACCAAAGAAGAATTTGCCCTTAAATGGGGTTTAAAAAAATCTTAATCAGTTTCTAATCTTTTTTCCTAAATCCTTAAGTTAATAAAACATGTAACTAATTTAGGATAAACAATCAATTAGTACAAGTTAATTAGAAAAATAATGTCTCTGACAAACAAAGAAAAGATTATTGCATTGATATCAAATGGGATTGCAATATATTCATTATATCAGGAAAGAGGCAGTCTTCCCAAAAATACAAACATGTATAATTTTGTATTAAAGGTAATTCCAGAAGATATCAAATCAGAATTAAGTGTAGAATTAATTGATGAGGTATTTCAATACGTGTCATCCACACATAGTTCATAAAGTACGATAAAGTAGTACATACATCACATTGACGGCAATAGCAACATTAGGATCTCACTGTGCTCTACAAGTTCTCAAAGGTGCCAAAGATGAAGGTCTAAAAACAATCTTAGTTTGTGAGAGAAAAAGAGAGAAGTTGTATCGCAGATTTTCATTTATTGATGAATTAATTTTGGTGGATTCATTTGCAGAAATATTAGAACAAAAAAATCAATCTATTTTAGAGAAAAATGATGCAGTGTTAATCCCTCATGGAACTTTAATTGCACAGATGAGTTCTGAGCAGATTGAATCAATCAAGACTCCAATTTTTGGAAACAAGTGGATTCTAAGATGGGAATCCGATAGAACTATGAAAGAAAAACTTATGCGAGAAGCAAAACTTCCAGTTCCAAAACCAGTGTTAGACCCAAAAGACATTGACAAGCTTGTAATTGTGAAAAGACAGGGAGCCGCAGGTGGTAAAGGATATTTTTTGGCAGCTAATCAAGATGATTATAATAAAAAAAGAAATCAACTAATTTCACAAGGAGTGATCTCCAAAGAAGAGATACTTTACATTCAAGAGTATGCTGCAGGTGTTTTGGCATATCTACAATTCTTTTATTCCCCTCTAAAAGAAGAGCTGGAATTTTTTGGTGCTGATCAAAGACATGAATCAGATATTGAAGGCATTGCCAGAATTCCATCAGAGCATCAGCTCAAAAGCAACAAGGTTTCATCATTTAACGTGATTGGAAACAGTCCAATAGTTCTAAGAGAGTCACTACTAGATGAAGTGTATACTATGGGCGAAAATTTTGTAGATGCATCAAAAAGGATGGTTGCACCTGGAATGAATGGACCATTTTGTATTGAAGGAGTTTATGATGAGAATGCAAAGTTTACATCATTTGAATTTTCAGCTAGAATTGTAGCAGGGACAAATATCTACATGGATGGCTCCCCGTACTATTCATTGCTTTTTAATGAGCCTATGAGTATGGGTAAAAGAATAGCACGTGAAATAAAAACTGCAAAAGAAACAAAACAACTAGATAAAATTACAACTTAAAAAAAGGCGTTTTCATCTTTGCAAAAACCATAATAGTTGAAATCAACACTGCAAATCCAAAAATAGCACCAACTGGAAATTCTGGAATTACATAAGTTCCAATAATTTCAACTTCCTCAGAACCAATAGGTACAAAGAACTCAAATGTAGAACTGCCAGAATCAGATGTTATTTGATAATCTACCTCTTCACCATCAACCAAAATTATAAATTCATTATTTGGTGCATTGATCAATTCATGTTCCAAGCCAATAAAAAATTGTGAATCATATGTTTTATCCAAACCAATAAGCAACGATTTTGATTCAGGATCAATCTCCATTGCAATAATATCGGCATTTACAACATAAGAAATAGAATAAACATGCTCATCAATTTCTAAAACATATTCTGAAGTAGATTCATCAGATGGAGTTTGTGCAAAAATTGGAGTGATAAAAATCAAAAAAGGCAAAATAAGAAAAATCCAATAATTCATTGATTTAAAATTAATCAAGTAATTAAAAAACTAATTGGTATTTTATGACTATTGTATGCCCTCTAAGATGTAGTAACTTCAATTCCATGTTGAGATTTTACAATATACTTGTCACGGATTTTGACACTGACCCAATCTATAACCAAGACAGCAAATAACACAACGAGCATGAATACTACAGCCTTGCCATATTCAAAGAATTTGATATAGTTTATAATGTAAAATCCAATTCCACCAGCACCAACAAGACCCAAGATGCTTGTTTGTCTTACGTTATAATCAAACATGTATAACATTTGACTCAAGAGGTGTGGTGCTGATTCAGGCAATACAACATACCTGATCAACTGCCATTTGGACACACCTATTGATTTTACGGCATCCATAGGGTCTGAATCAATTGTCTCAATGGATTCATACTGGAGTTTTGTAACAAAGCCTACAGTATACATGATAATTGCCAATACTCCTGCAAACGGTCCCAATCCAACCATAATCACAAACAAAATTGCCCAAAGAATTGATGGGAATGTTCTAACTGCTGCAAGAATTGCCCGAACTGGGGCATAAACATACTTGCTGTGCAGGTTCCTAGCTGCAAACATGCTAAGAGGTAATGAAATTACAACACCAACTATAGTTCCAATAAATGCCATCTGGATTGTTTCAAACATTGACCAAAATGCAGTTACAAAGAGAGTTGGTTCAATCTCAGTCATTTCATCTGCAATAATTGCAAGATTAGGTAAACCCTCTACAAAATCTAATGGATTTGCACCTATATTGTAAGATGCTGCAACAAGCAATGCAATGATAACTCCGATTAGAAGATTATTTTTTGGCGTCAACAGAATACATCTCCATAATTTCGTCAGGTGTAAGATTCCCTGTTTGAAAGTCTACAATTTTGTCTCCCTCTACACCAATTTCAAGAATTTTTTCGCCTTCTTTTATTACTGCAACACGGTTTGCATATTCTAATGCAAGTTGCATGTCATGATGAACCATGATTGCAGTAAGATTCATGGTCTTTTGTGCATCAACAATTAAATTCATTATTTCTCTTGCAGTAACAGAATCTAATTCAGAGACAATCTCATCAGCTAGCAAAAGAGTAGGCTTTTGCATAAATGCACGAGCTATTGCAACTCTTCTTTTTTCACCACCACTTAACATGTATGCCTTTCGGTATTCTTTTCCTTCTAGTCCAACTTGTTTTAGAATTTTTTTTGCTTCTGTAATTTCTTCCTCAGGAAATATTTTGAACAATGACTGTATTTTGCCTAATCTAGGCAATGCACCAATTAAAGTATTTTCAAGAACAGTAATATTTTTTATCAATCCCAAACTTTGTGGAATGTAACCAATATTATGCATCATTAACTTGAATTTCTTGTTATTCATATTTGGAGTTTGATAATCGATTTTAACTATACCTTTACTAGGAATCATCATGCCGTTCATCAGTTTAAGAAGAGTAGATTTTCCAGAACCCGATTGTCCTACAATGACATAGATTGTTCCTCGATCAATTGAAAGAGTGATTTCCTTTAGGACATAATTTTTTGAATCATATGAGGTATAGACATTATTCATCTGAATAATTTTTTTTGTTGAGATTAAAGAAAAATCAGAGGGTTTAGTTATTTGCAATAGTTCCATTTTTGGATCTACTGTTTTTATTTGCTCTTATTTGCTGCATCCAAGATTGCTTGATCTAATCCGACCAACATATCAATAAATTTACCAAAATCACCAATATGCATAGTAGTTGTAGTTGGAACAAGTGCTTCTGCACCATAAAGATTCTTTAAGATTGAATTATTTTCATCATAATTTAGCTCAATTAGAGCAGATGTCAGAGCATTTTTGGTGGAATCAGACATGTCAGCGCTGACCATAAACACATGAGAGGGTACAGAACCAAGCGTGGTTACTGGACGTAGTTTAAGTTGATCTTCAGGTTCCAGATATTTCTGTGCAGCAATATCAGAACCAAATGCCACATCCACATTATCATTTAGTAATAATTCCAAAGATGCTTTGTAGCCACCTGTAAAGGTATAACTTTCAAAATTCTTTGCTAGTGCTTCCTCTAAACCAACAAGACCATCACTTTCAATAGTTACATAACCATTTGATACCAATGTTCCCATAGGTCTAACAAAACCAGATGAACCTGTCATACTAGTAAATGCAACTCTCTTTCCAAGAGAATCTTCAATAGATTGAATTGAATTATCATCAGCTCTTGCCCACATTGTTGCTTGATAATTTACTTTTCCTCCAGTAATCTCAGCCATTATTACTTCGGCACCAGTTTTCTGATGAGTAATCCAGGCAGGACCTGTATCCATAAAGGCTGCATCAATGTGACCGAATCTCATTCCTTCAATAATTGTCTCATAGTTTGTTGGAATTACTAATTCAATATCAACTCCAAGTTTATTTTCAAGGAATTTTTCTAATTCTTCTGCTTTAGGAGTAAGTTCCTCTGCTTTTTCAATTGGGATAAACCCTATTGTAATTTTATCAACATCAAGAGTATTTACAGATGAAACACTAGTTGTCTGTTTGGGCATTATACTTGTGTTATCTGTAGCTTGAAATGTTCCATATCCTATACCAATTCCTACTACAAAAATTATTGGAATTATGGCATATAGTTTGTTCATGACAAATTCATTTTTTGTTGTTATTTAAATTTGATAGAAATTCCATAGTCATAGAATATGAGTAGAAAACAAATGATGTTTTCAGTTATTGTTGCTTTCTTCTATTCCACAGTTAATACACATCTTCTTGTCTTGGATGGCAAAATATGAAAAATTGTGAATGAATCCAATTTTACAACTCATGACATCATCTAAATTGTGTGGGATTAGAAGTACCAGAGTCAAAAAATGTATCGATCAAAGGCCAATTGTTTCAAAATTGTGATTTTTCATCGTGAAAGAGTGTCATTTGTTAATTTTTCTATAGAAGATTTAGGGTTGCTAGTATTAGGATAAAGATTGAGTACAGGTTCCAAATCAGTCAATGTAATTTCAACTTTACCAATACGACTACGATATTGCTTTATCTTTTTTCCTTCAGCAGAAATTACAAATTTATCTACTTCTACAAGTGCTAATTCTTCTAAGTTAGACAAAGTTTTGTAAACAGTAGATATTGAAATTTTAAGATCATCGGCAATTTGTGTTGCATCTTTTGATTCGTTTTTAATTGAAAACAATACAGCACGTGTACATACACTGCTTAGAGATTCAATTATTTTTTGTGTGACATCAAATTCACTTAATTGGATTATGTTTGGGTTGGACATTAAATCACTAGTTTGGTACCAAATTAAGAACAGGATCCGGTTTTTTTATTGAAATATCAGCTTTGCTTATACGACTTTTGTACATTTTGAATTTTCTTCCTTTATCAGAAATTAACCATTTTTCTACTTCAATTAGAGTAAGCTCTTCAAGATCACCTAGTTTTTTATATACAGAACTAAGCGGAATTTTTAGTTTTTCAGATAATTCGGATGCAGTCATTCCTTTTTTTATAATTGAAAACAATATTGCACGAGATTCAGAGTCAGCCAATGCTTCAATTACTTTTTGAGTAACATCGTATTTTTTTAATTGTGGTAATGTTAAACGTCGTTTCAATTAGATTAAAAAATAATAAAGAGTTATTTAAATTACATCACATTATTCTCATTCCAGAGACTAAGAATATCTAATTAAAAGGAATGATTTCTCTATCAGGTTTATAGTGATGCCACAAAGAGCCCAAAATAATACCCAATGAAAGCCAATAAAGAGAGACGGTAAATGCAGACAGCATTCTAAAATTATTAACTAAATCCATAGGAGCAGTAATTTGATCAGGATTTTCAGGCATTGTAACAAATACTATTCCAATAAATACAGCATATCCAACAACAGCAATGAATTTTTTAGTTTTTAATTTTTGTGATAATTTGTAAAATCCTACAGCTGCAAATCCAGAAATTGTAATAAACATCAAATAAAGAATTCCGCGTAAAACAATAGTTTCAGGATCGCCTACTGTTGGGGGGTTCGCAGGGTATTTTAAAAATGGAATAAAGTAAACAGTTAACCACATTACTCCTGCCAAAACAAGAGCTTTTTTGATATCTGTTTTTCCAGGAAGAGAATTTCGGGAGAGGGCAAAAACAATTCCAAATAAAGCCCCGATAGAAATACCAAGAATTCCGCCTGCAAGAACTTGCCCACTTTTTTGCCAGGTTCTATAACCATCATATGTTATCCAAAATTCAGGAGTATTTTTTTCTTCACCAGATGCAAACAGGTGTTGATTTTCAATTCCAATTGCCTGATCAAGCAAAGGCTCAACAAATACAAGATTTACACCACCGTGAACAAGTCCAGCAGCGGCACCAGAAAATACAACAATAATAATAAAAAGAGATGTTTTCATTAGATTAACTCACTAGTGACAAGGAAAGCCAGCAGCGTGTCTCATATCATGAGTAAGTTCATGGATGTAAAGATCGTGAAATGCTTCTTCACCATAAACCAGACTAAAGATATGTCCCTGGTCAAATCCAACAACAAATAATCCTGCTACAAAAATTATAGCTAATACCACAATTGCGGCAACCGGAACACCATTCTTAGATACATTGATTTGTCTTGATTGAGACATATTGCTTCTTTTGATTAAGCGTATTTAAATTCTTGGACAATTGATCCAATAATAAAGAAAAACATAGGGTATGGATCTGGAAACTATTTACTAGGAAAAAAAAGCTCAGCAAAACAATGAAAAAGATGTACTTTGCAATTCCAATAGCCATCGGAATACTAACAGGCATGTTTTTGGCATTTTATCCCCAATCAGAAGACGATTCAAAACTATTGACTGAATCAAAATTAATTCAAAATGGCTCACCAATTATGGGAAATCCATCTGCAGCAATTACAATTGTAGAATGGGGAGATTACCAGTGTACCTTTTGTTATAAATTTCATCATAATACTATGAATACAATTAAACAGTATTTTATTGAAACAGGAAAAGTAAAACTAGTATTCAAAGACTTTCCACTTAATGGTCCTGATTCAGTTTTAGCCGCTGAAGCAGCGTATTGTGCTCAAGATCAAGGAAAATATTGGCAATATCACGACGAATTATACAAGAATTGGGGAGGTGAAAGAACAGGATGGATCACTCGTGATTCATTAGACAAATTTGCTACAACAGTAAGTTTGGATTTAGAGAAATTTGATAAATGTCTTGATGATCACAAATATCTAGAAAGAGTAAATCAGATGTATGAATTTGGTAAAGAAATTGGAATTGATGCAACACCATCTTTTTTGGTTTTTAATAATGAAAAAATAATCAAAATAACAGGCAATCAACCACTTGAAGTCTTTCTAAAGTCTCTTGATGAGTTATAATTTTAGTGAGATAAAGAATTGAATCAACCAAACTTAATATTCGCATAACAGAGAGAAAATTCAAATGGAAAAGATCAATATAGAAAAAATAGATTCCGTTAAACTTTATAAAATTAGAAAAATGTTGGAGGAGTTATCACAAAAATCAGGCAGAGGGACTGAACTAATTAGCGTATACATTCCAAAAGGAAAGCAACTACATGAGATTATTAGCACATTACAACAAGAGCAAGGAACTGCAGATAATATAAAATCAGATCTGACAAGATCACACGTTGTAGATTCACTAGGAAAAGTAGTTCAGAGACTAAAACTACTCAAAAAGACTCCTGAAAGAGGTTTGGTAATGTTTTGCGGTGCATTACCGCCAGAAGGAGGTGGACCATTAGGAAGTGAAGTAGTGAAAGTTTGGGAGATTGATCCTCCAAAAGACTTGAAACAGTATCTGTACAGATGCGATGATCATTTTCATGTAGACATTCTAAAAGACATGCTAAAAGATGACAATCTAATTGGATTTTTAGCTATTGATGCCAAAGACGCAGGATGGGGATTACTACATGGTGATAAAATAGAAGTTTTATCACAAACAGGTTCTGGGGTAGCAGGAAAACACAGGCAAGGAGGACAATCTGCAAAAAGATTCCAGAAACTAAGGGAAATGGAGCTTTCATATTTTTACAACAGAGTAGCAGGAACTACTAGAGAGTATTTTATCGATATTTATCCTGTCAAAGGATTGATTATTTCAGGACCAGGTCCTACAAAAGAGGATTTTATCAATGGGAATTATTTGGAATACAGATTGCAAAATATGATCATAAATACAATAGATGCAGGGTATGCAGGAGCGGAAGGAATTAGAGAAGCATTTGCAAAGTCAGCAGATCTTCTTTCAGATTTTAGAATGGTAGAAGAAAAGAAATTAATCGAAGATTTGTTTAGAGATGTAAACTCTCATTCAGGATTAGGAGTATATGGATTGCAAGATGTTATCGAGCTTCTTAAAAACAATGTAGTAAAAATACTAATCATCACAGATGACACAAACTTAAATCGAGTAGAAGGAAAATGTCGTAGATGCCAACATATTCAAGAAGAAATTGTTGAAAGACGAGATGTCATTCCAAAAAAGACAAAATTTACAAACAGTCCATGCCCGGGTTGCAATTCAATGGAAGTAGAAGCAAATGAGCAAGATATTGTAGATTATTTGGAATTACTTACAGCAAAAACAGGAAGCAGATTAGAAGTAGTATCAGGAAGTGCAGAACACGGAGTCATGTTGTCAAGCTTAGGCAAAGTAGGAGCAATTCTCAGATATAATCCAGGGCATGCTAAATAAGCAATTCTTTGATTTTTTTTGCTAGAGTGAGAAGTTCTTCGTCATTTGATATTGAACGCTTTGTCCAAATTGTTCCTTTATGATTATATCTTGGAATTATATGAACATGAACATGTGGAATAATCTGTTTTGCAGCTTTACCATTGTTTTGTCCAAGACTAAATGCGTCTGCACCTGTAGCAGTTAAAATTGCGTTTGCTATTTTTGGAACTATTGAAAACAAATCCCCTACTGCTTTAGAATCCATGTCAGTTATTCTTTCATGATGTTCTTTTGGAACCACCAAACTATGACCAACATCGATTGGGTATTTGTCCAAAAATGCAACATGTGATGTATCCTCATATAGAATATGACCAGATTTAATTCCAGACAATATATCACAAAAAATACAGCTCATAATAGAATTGGGATTTTTGATTTTATTTATTGTTTCATCGATAATCTACGCATTAATTTATCACATCAACTCTAAATTAGTCCATCTGTGGATAATCTCTGCTGGATTATCCTGTGTATTCCTTTAAAATGGACTTGTTCAATCCATTAATTCTATTTCGTATTGTCACCTCAGTTACTCCAGATGCTAAGGAAATTTGTTTCTGGGACTTTACTTCACCATGCATTACACCAATAACATATAATACAGCTCCTGCTAACCCATTTGGGTCTCTCCCCTCAAACCCTCCTAGTATTTTTTCTTTTTCTAGAAACTCTATTGCTTTTCTTTTTGTTTTTTCACTCAAACCTATAATGTTTGCAATTTTAGATACAGAACTTATCGGGTTTGGTGGAGGTACAACAATCTCAAATTCTTTTAATAAAGTTCTGTAGCATTTTGACAAATCTTTTCTTGATATGTTGATTGTTTTTGCAACACTATTGAGATTTCTTGAAATTTCTGCATCCCTACATGCAAAATAAACACATGC
>JANPCQ010000207.1:0-5650 GCA_031431055.1 Nitrosarchaeum sp. | reverse complement strand
AGATATTCGTAAGGAACTGAAACTCTAATCTCATATTATGAAATGGACTGCTCAATGGTCAGATACTGCAAAAAAACAGTTAAAGAAATTACCTAAAGATGATCAAACGAGAATCATAGATAAAACCGATGAAGTAGAATTAGAACCATTTAGATATCTTGAGCGATTACAGGGGGAACCTATCTATAGATACCGTGTCGGAAATTATAGAATAGTTGTTAATGTAGTGAATCATCAATTACTCTTACAAATCATTAAAGTCAAAAAACGTTCTAGAGTTTACGATTAGATTCTAAACTCTTTTTATGACTAGAATATTTTTTATATAGAGTTTAATGTCGAATATCTAGATTTCTATTTGAAATTCACAAGGATCTTACTAATCTAAAAATTGGTTCTTAAAAATTGTTCACATGTTAAAGCAATAATAAACTAGTATCTTCTGGAGTGGGATTCTTTTTTGTCATCTAGTTTTTTCTTTAATTCCAGATTTTCTTTTAATAATTTATCATTTTCTGTCTTTAGTGTGCTAACTGAATTTTGTCTACTAAACAATGGATGCCCAGGAGGAACAATTCCACCAGAATTCATGGTTAATAGCCCAGATGCATATTTCTGATATGATTGCTGAAATCCCTGTAGTTTTTTATTGATTGATGCGTTTTCTTCAGCAAATTTTTCCTTCATTGGGTTTTCAAAAATTTTAAACATTGGATTAGATAAACCAGGAGGCAGTCTTGGAAATTGTAAAGCAAGGTGAGGTATGTTTGGGTTTAATCCATAAATGTCCTTTAGCTGTTTAATTGGTAAATCTTCCATGATATCTTGCTATTTTTGCTATATTTTTGCCTTGTCTTTAGGCGTTTGATATACCATATAGCTAATATGCAGTCATTATAGCTCAATTTGAGCTGATCGCAGATCCTTATAGATTCCTATTTTAGATCGCAAATACGCATGACAGAATCAACAAAGACATGTATCAGATGTAACAAAAACATCAAAGAAGAAGATCTACATAAAATTGTAATTTATGTGATTCAAGAAAAATTCACAGAGCATCATTATGAGCATGTTGAATGTCCTGAAAAGTTTACTGTTTAACTATTATGTTCATAAACTTTGTAAACTTGACCAGTTAGTCTTGAACGATACTTCCATTCGTTGTTTCTCCAAACAATTTCCTTAAATAAACTTTGAGAAGATGGGTGCAATCTGCTATATACATCGTCACCAATTAAAATTTGATTTGGTTTTGCAAATGATTGTATTTTAGAAGCAATATTCATTGCAGGACCCATCAAATCAACAGGAGAAACGTCTGGATTTGAACCGTATCTAACAACTATACTCTGTCCAAAATCC
The DNA here is from genome assembly GCA_031431055.1 of Nitrosarchaeum sp. GTDB lineage: Archaea > Thermoproteota > Nitrososphaeria > Nitrososphaerales > Nitrosopumilaceae > Nitrosarchaeum. The sequence goes on along the minus strand of JANPCQ010000207.1, from coordinate 4,285 downwards.
GCCCCAATTTTTACCATTAAATCGGGATAGTCATATTGATTCAAAATAGGATTGATACCTTTTTGGATTACTGTTAACATGGATTTTGCACAACTTACAGCGTTATCTGCAGCCAAAAGTGGATTCTCAGAAGTAAGAAAATATCCAATCACTGCATCGCCTACAAATTTTAAAACATATCCTCCATGAAGAGTAATTACAGATGCCATCTCTAGAGCAAAAGAGCTTATTATGATTGCTAATTTGTCTTCAGGTAATTCCAATGTCATTGTAGTTGATCCTACTAAATCAACATAAAGTACTATTATGTCAAATTTTGAAAAAACATTTTTTCGTAGAAATTTTTCTGACTCATCCGTAATGCCCGTGTATTCATAGCCTTGTTTTAATGCCCCCCAAATTCGTTTCTGTGTTTCTAAAATCATAGTTTCAGAATCCACAACTTTGTGCTCTTTTTGGCCAAGTACCATATCTATCAAATCAAAATTGGATTGATCAGAGGCGATTTTATCATTTTGAGATTTGTTGGATTCATCATTTTTTGACATTTTTATCATCTTATTCTAGCGGAAAATCCGTACTGCAGATAGGGCATTTCCCCCTTTTCCCCTTATACCCATCACAATAGTATTCTAAAACCACGATATTACAATGATCACAAAGAACTTCATCTTTAGGCATGTGATATGAAACACCCTAATTTTTCTATTTAAGATATGCGAATCTTAAGGTTTAAGGAACAGTTAAAATTTGTTATCTCTTGTGCGTTTAGGTACAAGATCTCCAAATGACTTTATTCAATACTTGAATAACAAAAATGAGAATACTCAACAGTTATTTCTTGCAAAAATAATGGCTCTTACCAAATCAATAAGCGTCAAGGTAATGTTAGGAGATGCAACAATTACTGAACAAAAAACTTTTGATCCTGCACTTGTAAATGATTTCTATCAAACAATCATTAAAAATTTGAAAGACTGGGCAGTTCAAGAAGTGTCAATTTCAAATAACGAAGATATTAGAAGAATTTTTACCAAATTTGAGATTAGGGAAGGAAATTATCTCATTTCAGGACACATGTCATTACAATATCACGTGTTGTTATACTACAAACCAGATCAGCGTGTCATACAATTACAAAAAGAATTATCAGAGATAATTGATTTGACAAAAAACAAAGAACAACAAATGTCAGATAACAGTGATCAATTTGTATTAAACAAATTAAAAGATAAAGGATACAAAGACTTTGATCATCAGAAATTATTTGAAATATTTTACGAAAACGATGAGTTTAGAGAAAAAATATACAAAGAAATTGAAAAAGATATTGAGGTTGATTTCCAGGATTTATCAAATAAAAAAACAAATCTAATCAAGGAATTAGACAATATGTTAGTTGAAACATATCAAACCAGCCCCGTCTTAATTGATGATACACGTTTGATAACAGGTGAAGAAGGATGTTTGTGTACATTTGACATTGAGTTTATTAGAAATAAAACAAAAGAGGGTCTTTTTGATCCTCGAAAAATTTCAGAGTCCGTAAAAGAAAACATCATCAAACGCTTAGATGACTTTTCTAAATTATTGACACAATAATGTTTGAAATTATTTAAAAAAACAGTTACGCCTTAGGTTCAGCCAAACCAATATTCAAAGAATTTAGTACTTGGCTGTGTGTTTTGATGACTGTTTTGAATCATTTACGGTTTTCTCAAAAATCGCGCATAAAAAGCGATGAAAAATCTAAATTTGAAATGGAAGAAGTCAAATATCTCTCTTATCTAGCAGAATTTCTAATGAATCCAACATATAGTGAAATACAAAATGCAAACTCTTTGCGAGGAAATGAGGTAAAAAAAACACCATTAGTTCATTCACCAACGTTTAGTGATCTTACAGGTTCAGAAATTTATCTAAAGGCAGAGTTTCAACAAAAAACAGGTTCATTTAAAATGCGTGGAGCATATTACAAAATAAAATTATTATCTAGTGATGAAAAAAAACATGGAGTAGTTGCAGCATCTGCAGGCAATCATGCACAAGGTGTTGCATTTGCATCATCATTGGAAAAAATACCGTGTACAATTGTTATGCCAAAAAATGCATCGCCTTCAAAGGTATCTGCCACCAAAGGTTATGGTGCAAATGTGATTTTAGATGGAATAAACTATGATGAATCATCTGCAAAAGCAAAAGAGATTGCACAAGAAACTGGTGCAATGATGATACATGCATTTGATGATCCACAAATAATAGCAGCACAGGGTGTGATAGGATTGGAGATTTTAGAAGATCTTCCCGATGTAGATGAGATTTATGTTCCAATTGGTGGGGGTGGATTAGCTGCAGGAGTTTTAATTGCAATAAAAGAAAAAAACCCAAACATCAAAGTAATTGGTGTTCAATCAAGATCGTTTCCATCAATGTATGAATCCCTTAAAAGTGGCTCTTTAACATCATGTGGTGGAGCAAGAACCATCGCAGATGGAATATCTGTAAAAATACCAGCGCAATTAACATTTTCAATAATTAAAGAATTAATTGATGAGATAGTGCTAGTAGATGATTCAGAAATTATCAAAGCAATGTTTTTGCTAATGGAGCGAATGAAATTTGTAGTAGAGCCTGCCGGTGTTGTGGGTTTAGCTTATTTAATTTCAGCAAAACCATCACCTGGAAAGAAAGTTGTTGTAATACTAACAGGAGGCAATGTGGACATGTATCTTTTAGGACAAATAGTAGACAAAGGCTTGGCTACAATGGGACGTTTGCTAAAATTATCTATTTTATTACCTGATAGACCTTGTGCATTCAAAGAGATAGTAGATGAAATTAGTGCAGCTAATGCAAACATTGTAGAAGTGGTGCATGATAGGTTAAGTTCAAACATTAGTGCAGGGTCTGCAGGAGTCACACTGAGTTTAGAAACCCAAGGAAAAGAGCAGGCAGATAAACTAATTGAGACATTGCGAAAGAAAAATATCCAATTTAGTTTAATGACATAAACTTATTTGAATTTTTTTTGAACAAATTTACTAAGACCTTGTTTTTTTAACTTCTCTGATTCTTTTAATACAGAATCATGCTGAACTGATTTATGTTGTTTTAATTTATTTTTCAGCTCTGGAAATTCATTTGCCAAAATTTTCATTGCATATATTCCAGCATTTCCTGCCTTGTTTATTCCAACTGCCACAACAGACGAACCTGACGGCATCTCCGAGATAGAGAGAAGTGAATCCAATCCTCCAAAAGACGAAAATTTTGAATTATCTGATTTTTTAGCTTGTTTGTCATTATAGACCATAATTGGAACACCTATCACAGGAATTATTGTATGTGATGCAATCATGCCAGGAAGATGTGCAGCTCCACCCGCTCCTGCAATTATTATTTTAAATCCCATTTTTTCTGCATGTTTTGCATACTCATCTAATCTGGTAGGAGTTCTATGTGCAGATATGATCTGATCTTCGTGTTTTATCTTAAATTTATCTAGAATTTCAGCGGCATCTTTCATTATTCTACTATCTGAGCTTGAACCCATAATGATTCCAATCAAAGGTTTCTTTGTATAACTCACAACAATAGAAAAATAAAGCAAGTTATTATCTATAATGGCTAAAATCAAGCTGGTTATCCAGTGTTAACATTAGATATTTTTAATCGTAAATCTAGAAAATGATTATGGGCAAAATACTTGGAATAATAGGAGGGGGACAACTTGGAATGATGATAGCTGAAGCAGCCAAAAAAATGCCGGAGCATATTTCAAAAGTTATAGTTTTAGATCCTGTAAAAAATTGCTCTGCATCACAGGTAGGGGCTGAGCAGATAATTGCAGATTTTAAAGATAAAAATGCCATAATAGAACTAGCCAAAAAATCTGATATTATCACATATGAGATAGAATCAGGCGATAGTGAAGTGTTAAAATTAGTTGAAAAAGATGCAGAAATCAATCCATCACCTGAAACACTAAAAATAATTCAAGACAAATTTTTACAAAAATCATTTTTAATGCAAAATGATATTCTTGTTCCAGAATTTGTCCAAGTAGAATCTATTTCAGATTTGGAACAAGGGTTGAGAAAATTTGGCTACCCATCACTACTCAAAGCTAGACGCGATGCATATGATGGAAGAGGTAATTTTAAAATAGATTCATCAAAACAAATTCAAAAAGCATTTGATTATTTTAATGAAAAAAATTTGATGCTTGAGAAATTTATACCATTTAAAATGGAAGTGTCAGTTATTGCTGCAAGAAACACAAAAG
>JANPCQ010000206.1:0-5741 GCA_031431055.1 Nitrosarchaeum sp. | reverse complement strand
TGTATTAACAGATAGAGCTGGAAGACCAGGTATGGAAAGCACACACAGAACAATACAAGCATACTTGGCATCACAAGGAAATGATTTTACAGAAGCTGAGGAGATCATCGAGCAGCGTTCGTATAAAACCAAAGTATCTACATCTCAAATAAGACTACGTTCATCAAATGGAAACACAGAGTTTAGGATGGTCTTACCTGAGATTCATCCAGGCCCATATCATCCAGTCGGAGGAAGTAATATCCCATATTTGATTTACAAAAATCTAGATTCTTCAGCAATGGTCATGCATAGTATTTCAGATCACTCGTTAAATCTTCCATCAAAAAATGAAGTGGAAAACTATTTGAAAAATTTAGACAAAAGCATAGTCAAAGAAGAGGGACTAGTATGCACAGAACCAGTAACTGTTCAAATTAACAAAGCCAGAGTCACGGGTTTACTCTTTGGAAATAATCCGTTATTGTTTCTCTCATTATCACCACATGGTATGGAAGATATTCCAAACTATATGAAAAAAGAAATCGAACAGTATGCCAGAAATAGAAACTATATCAGAATATTGATTGTCGATTGCCATAATGCAATGGGTGAGGAAATTTCAAAAGAAGACGGAGAAGATATGCTAAAAGCAGCAAAGTCTTGTCTTGATTCTTTAATTACAAAGGATAGTTATCCTATAGAGTTTGGCTATGCAAATTCAGACAGTATGGATGTGTGGACAGAAGACTTGGGAATGGGGGGTCTAGGAATAGTATGCCTAAAAATCAATGGTAAGAAATTCTTTCTTGGATGGGCAGATGCAAACAATATGGAAAATGGAATAAGAGAGAAAATTGTAGAGAATTTTGCAAAAAAAGAATATCAATTATTAGAAATTTGTACTTCAGATACACACTATGCCCCAGTTAAAGCAAGAAACAGAAATGGATACTACCAACTAGGATTAATCACAGGTGCAGAAAAACTATCCAAGTGGTATTTGGAAATCGCAAATACTGCAGAATCAAAAACAACATCGGCAAAATTTGAAATTTTAGAAAATGAGACAGATGTGAAAATTATGGGACCTGGAATATATGAGGATTATTCTAAAGCGCTGGATAATTCCCTAAAAATAACAAAGGGATTTATGATTGGAAGTGTTATATTATTCATAATTACTTTGTTCCTATAGTATTCATTTGATCAAGGTTACCATAAAATTCATCTACAAATGATGAAAATTGAAAAATAGGAACTATAGGCACTTTATCTATGAAATCTATCTTATCATGGTATAAAGTCACAATTACAGGCACAGCTATTGCACCAGAAGTTTTTAAAATGTAATGTTTTGTCCTTGCAATCTGTTTTTTCACTGCAGAAGATAACGTAGCAGAACTGTAACGTTTCCAATGTTTACAATCAATTAGCATAGCAATACCTAATCGTATGCCAATGACATCAATTTCCATTCGGGGTTTGGTAAGAATTAGATTTTTTATAATTGCAAAGTTTTTAGAGTATAAAATTTCAGCAACTAATCCCTCAAAATCTTTCCAGTTAATCATAATTGCGATTTCATCTAGCGGACCACCATTTTTTATTAATTCAATTGCAGCTTTTAGTTTATCGCCATCTTCAAAATAATACTTGTTTTCTTGTTTTGTTCCAATTCCAGTTTTAATATACCAATCTAGAATTTTTTGTGAATCAATAGAATTTGTTTTTGTAATTGCGGTAAAATCTTCAACAGAAATACCACCTGGAATAATGCCATTTAGTCCAGATAGCATATTTTGATTAAATTTCATATTATTTTTCTTTGATAATTAAGACGATATAGGTTTTAAGAGATATTAGCAAAGAGGTTAGTGAAATAGGTTTTATTACAACCAAACTAAATAATGATTATGAAATTATTGCTAGTATTCATACTAGCTCTCACAGTAGTATCTTTAATCCAGAATGATTCATTTGCAGAAAAGAGTACATTTTTTGATTCTGTAAAGTTTATCCAGTATTTAGATGAAAACACCGCACTAGAAGAAGTAAGAAATGGAAATTTAGACATTTATTATGATAGAATTTCATCAGACAGATTAGAAAATCAGAGATCACGAGAAGGATTGAAAGTGTTTGATTCAACTGGAGGGTATTACAGCATACTAGTAAATCCAGCTGAATCAAATGAATTTAATCCATTTTCAATTAAAGATGTAAGATTCGCGTTAAACTATCTAATAGATAGAAAATTGATTGTCAATGAATTGATGGGCGGTTACGGCACACCCATGATCTCTTACTATAGTCCTACAGACCCAGAATATCTTACCATAGTAGAGCAGTTAGAGACATTCAATTTCAGATATAAGCCAATATTGGCAGAAGAAATGATTTCAAACGCACTACAAGAAAAAGGAGCAACAAAATTAAATGGTCAATGGGAAATTAATCACAAGCCAATTGAAATTACAATTTTTATCAGAACTGATGATCCGGTAAGAAAATCAATTGGTGAGATTTTATCTTTTGAATTAGAAAAAATAGGATTCATAGTAAAAAAAGACTATGGAGATTTGAACAAGGCTTTTGTTGTTGTGTATGGTTCAGACCCAGCAGAAATGAAATGGAATTTGTATACAGAAGGTTGGGGAAGATCTGCATTTGTAAAATATGATTCAATAGGATTAGCTCAAATGTATGCTCCATGGTTTTCAAACATGCCAGGATTCAATGATCCTTCGTATTGGAATTACAAAAATGAACACTTGGATATTATAACTCAAAAAATTTACACGGGAGATTTTCAGTCAGAAGATCAAAGAGCAGATTTGATTCAAGATGCAATTGCAGAAGGCGTTGATCAATCAGTTAGAGTTTTTCTAGCAAGTAAAATTGATCAGTATGTAGCAAATGAGAAAATCGAGGGAATAGTTAATGATTTTGGGGCGGGGGTTCCAAGTAGATTCACACCAATTAATTCTAGAAGTGACGATAAAGAACTAGTTATCGGCGTTAAGCAGATCTATCAAGGAGCATGGAATCCAGTAATGGGGTTAAGTGACACATACAGCAGACAAATCTGGGGAATAATTTCAGATCCTGCTACTTTCAAACATCCATTCACAGGAAAAACATTTCCAGTCAGAACAGATTGGGATGTAGAGACTGCAGGACCCAATGGAAAATTAAATGTGCCAGATGATGTAATAATGTGGGATCCAGTTGAACAGCAGTGGAAAAAAGTATCACCTGGAACTCAAGCAACAAGTAAAGTCAGATTTGATTTTAAATTTAGTAATTGGCATAATGGTCAAAAAATGGATATGAATGATATTTTACATTCATTATATTTTACAATGGAGTGGGGAACACAAACAGATGAAAACGATAAGACATTTGATGTGGAATTCACGCCAATAGCTTCACAGACGGTTCAAACGATAATCGGAATCAAACCTGTCGATGAGGATACAGTTGATGTTTATGTGAATTATTGGCATTTTGATGAAGATGAAATTGCAGATTGGGCAGCAATATGGAGCTCGATGCCATGGGAAATTTCGGCTGCAATGGAACAATCTGTAATAGATGGAAAAGCATCGTTTTCCAGATCCGGTGCAACCAATAAAAATGTCAGTTGGATTTCTTTAATAATTCCAAATGATGCTCAAATGATTCAAAGTTATTTGAATGACTTTAGTGAAAAGAAATACATTCCAAAATCACTAGAGTCATTTGAAACAAATTTTAATTATTTCGATAGTAGGTATACTGCATCATCAGAATGGGTTAAAGTAAACAATCATGCAGTGATTAGTAATGGTCCATTTTACCTTAGTGCGTATTCACCAGAATCAAGAACTATTACTGTCAATGCTTTTGATGATGAAACGTATCCCTTCAAGTTAGGACACTGGTCAGAATTTGAAAAAACAGAATTTCCAAAAATAACAAATGTAAATTCTCCAGATATCATTCAAAAAGGAACTGAATTAGAGATAAGCGTAGAAACATTACAGACGGATTCAATTCTTTATTTTCTGACAGACAGTAATGGAAATTCAACATTATCAGAATTAATTAAAGTAGATAAAAATTCCACTAGAATTAAGATTCCAGGAGAAAAAATAGAAAAACTAGGAACAGGCGCAAAAGATCTAAAAATATTTGCCATTTCCAATTCAGTGTTAAAACCAGATTACTATTCTACGAGTTTCTTGGTAGTGGAAAACAAAGGAATACTACCTGAAATAGATCAAACCAATATAGAATTTAATAAAAATAATTCTTTTGATGTGATATGGCTAATTGTACCCATAACAATCATTGTGGCAACTGCAATATACATTAAGAAAAGAAAACATCGTTAATTATTAATCAGATATGCCATACTCTTTTAGAATGACATCAATTTGATCTTCAGATTCTAATTTAGAATATTCATCCAAAAGATTTTGGTTTAATTCGTAAAAAGTATGCCCCCACTTGAATTTATCAAGTATAGCAAATGCCTCATCTCTAAAACCTAAAATAAATAATGAGGCAGATAGTGCTTCAGCAGTAGTAAGTTTATTGAATTTTGCGTAATTAACGGGATTGCCAGCAAGCAATGGCGGTAATTTTCTTTTAATGCCACTAAATTTTTTTGAAAATGCCTGGTCAACAAGAGTCCAGGAGCAATCAATTCCAACTATTGAATTTATCAAAGATTTGTCTTTAGGTAAAAGGGTTTTTTCAGAAAAAGGATCTAAGACAAGTCCTTTATTTCCTATTTTTTTGATATTTTTTGCAATTCCAAATTTAACCATTTTTGCTGCGGTGCATTTTTTTGGATCATCCTGATAAAACATCAAAACCTGAAGATTCATAGAAGTAGTTATGAAATGATAGTATTTTGAACTTACTCTAGTATCTTGTAGTTAATTTTGTAATAGAATCTAGATGCTTGCTCATCTTTGATTACATCTACATTCCAGGTTACATTAGGCAGAAAGTTTGCAGATGACTCTGGAAGAATGTCAAATTTCTCAAGATATACATCCGGACCACTATATCTAACTTTTAGATTAACTCCATCTACTGAAACAGATTCGTAGATTTGTCCTGGTTTTTTAGTAGAGTCTTTTACAAGACAGTTTTCATCAGGACCAATAATACAAACTCCAGATTCAGAAGAAATTCTGAGATTAACATCAGACTGATCAGCTTTTGCAGTAAGTAATGAACCAGAAAGTACACGTGGTAATACCTGATTATCATCTATGGTTTTTTCATTTGTAGTAATAGATGTTTTATTCTCCAAGATTCTGTTGACTTTTTCAATTATAGTTAAAGGTGATTTTTCAGATTCTAAGATAATAGGTTTTTCTACGACATCAAACATCAAAGATTTTGTTTCAAAACCAGCATCTACTGTAATTTCGTATGAACCTACACTTGAGGGAGAATCAGATAATTGAATTTGGTGTGAAAATGAACCAGAAGAACTAGGCCTAATAGTAGTAACAGGGCCTACGTGTTTACCACAGTAAAATGAACCACATGTTATTTCACCATCTATTTTCTGAATTACACTGACATCAAATTTTTCAAGATAAATTAGCTTATTTGGTTTACCAGATACAGTTACCAAGTCACCGGGATAGTAGTCAGATTTGTCGGTAACAAGTAAAAGAGATAATTTTCCATCAGAACCAAAAGAGTAATCATTTGCAATAGTGAATGTAGATTCAGTTTGTTTGCTTGAATACAAT
>JANPCQ010000205.1:0-1925 GCA_031431055.1 Nitrosarchaeum sp. | reverse complement strand
GCGGGCTCGGTCGGATTTGAACCGACGACCTAACGCTCCGCAAGCGTTCGCACTATCCAAGCTATGCAACGAGTCCAACAGATTCTGGCTATATCAAATTTTTAAAAACGTTTGGTATTTGTAAAAAATTATGCTTCTTTTTCTGCTTTGTTAACATAGACATAATTCATTATCAAACCTGCAATTATACCACCTAAAATTGGAGCTGCCCAATACATCCAATGGAATTCCCAGAATCCAGAGATTAGGGCAGGACCAAATGTTCTTGCAGGATTTACAGATGCACCAGTTAATGGAACTGCAATTAGATGAATCAAAAATACCATTCCGCCAATTGTAAACCCGTGCCATCCAGGAGATGCTTTTTTGTGTACAGCAGTCATGAAAATTACAAGTACTAAAAAGAATGTCAAAATTGCTTCAACTGCAAAACCAGATTCAACACTTTTGTTAAGAAGATCACTTGGCCCACCTTGAGTACCAAAATTAACTTTGGCACCAAGTTCAGGTAAAATTACTTTAAGAGTAGCAGCGGCTGCAACTGCACCAATTAATTGTGAAGCGATGTATCCAATACCATCAGTAATTCCAATTTTTTTAGTAATCATCATAGGAATAGTTACAGCCGGATTGATATGAGCACCAGATACATGTCCAAATGCATAGATCATCAAAGCGATAATGCCGCCATGTGCAAGTGAAATAAATAATACAGATTGAGTAGTAAGGCTTTCACCAAATGAGGATATTGCTAAAATTACTGAGAGAGGACCAAAAAATACCAAAGCATATGTTGCAATTGCTTCTGCAAGATAGGCTCTTGGGTTTACCATTAAGCAAAAACCAGTTCAATTTCCATATAAAAGATTCGGATAAATCTTTGGATCAATTAAAGTCAAAAAGCAATTAATTATGGAAAAAGAATTGAAAACATATGATAACAGAAGGAGAGTCAGTCCCAAAATTTGAGATAAATGATGCAGACGGCAATAGGATAAAATCCAGTGATTTTAAGGGCAAAAAACATGCCATCTACTTTTATCCAAAAGACTTCACACCTGGCTGTACAACAGAAGCAGATGAATTCTCCAAAGATTACAAAAAATTTCAAAAAGAAGGAATTGAGATAATAGGCATTAGCCCAGACAATGTAGAATCTCATAAAAAATTTTGTGATAAAATGGGAATAAAATATCCACTTCTTGCAGATGTAGATAAGATAGTATCAAAGCAATTTGGTGTTTGGGGTAAAAAACAATTCATGGGAAGAGAATACATGGGTGTTACAAGAAGCACATTTTTGGTTAATGAGAAAGGGAAAATTTTCAAGATATACCCAAAAGTAAAACCAGCAGGACATTCAAAAGAAGTACTAGATGATTTTTTAAAATTAAATTAAAAAATAATTAAAAGAAAAGAGACTAAAAAATCAGAAACCTTTTGGCAATGTACCACGAGTTGCATTTGTGCTGGATTTTACTTCAGCAGCTTTTTGGTACGTTTGTTCTTCTTCAATTCTTTGTTGTTCTAGTCTTTGTAAGTAATTTTTTTCATAATCTTCTAACTGTTCTTGTCTTGATTTTCCAGAATTGCTAGCGTGAGATGAAACTTGAGTTTGTTCCGTTCCTTTTGGCAATGTACCTCTACTTGGTTTTGGTGGAGGTGCCTGATAGGTTTGAGCCTGTGCTACAGAACCATCAACAGTTAAAGAGGTACCACTAAAACCACCAAATGTTTTGTCTGCTGGATGATATGCAAGTCTTGCTCTTGTTGCAAAGTACTGATTTGATGGTTGTGTATATCCAGGAACTTTTGCTTTTTGGTTACTCCAGTTTGTTGTTGGAACTTTACCTACTGGTGCAGTTCTTCGGACAAAGTATCTGTTTGGAGCTGGGGAATAACCTGTAACATTTGCTCTATACCAA
>JANPCQ010000204.1:0-3756 GCA_031431055.1 Nitrosarchaeum sp. | reverse complement strand
GGGATTTTTTATCCAAGTTTTATTCAGAAATATATCTTCAATTATTAATTCATCCTCTCGTGAAATTTCCACACCGTCTTTTGCAGCTGGTTTGATTCCATTGTATTGTGGGGGATTATGAGATGCAGTGATCATTATTCCACCAGTGTAGCCAAGTTTTTTTACAGCATACTCTAGACACGGTGTCGGTACTAGTCCTGCATCATTACAATCTAGTCCAGCATAATTTAGTGCAGAGCATACAACTTTTGCAATTATTGGACTAGATTCTCTTCCGTCATATCCAATTAAGATTGGTCCTTTCTTGAAGTATGTTGCAATTGCTAATGTCATATCATGTACAAATTCTAAGGTAAAGTCTTCAGAAAAGACTCCGCGAATTCCATTAGTTCCAAAAAATTTTGCCACAATGTAGTTCAATAATAGATAAATTTGTGTTTAATGGCAAGTCCGATGCGGGAGTCGCCCAGCCTGGTCAAAGGCGTAGGGCTTAGGACCCTATCTCTTAGGAGTTCGTGGGTTCAAATCCCACCTCCCGCACATTGTATGTATATAGTATGAGGGATTCATCTGGTTTGTTTTCTTTTAGTTTAATGTTCTGAGTTGCTCAGGGTAATTCTTTTTCATATTGTTCTTCAGATTCGTTTTCTTCAGAATGTGGTTCCTTTCCACTAATTACTTCAAGTGCTTCTTTTGCAATTTGTTCTGCGCTTTCCTGTCCGGTTTCATTTTTTTCTATCTCTGAGAGTTTGAAATGTACGAACAGTGCCAATCCACCAATAATTACCGCTACACAAATTCCTGCAATTATTGCTATTTTGGCAGATTTTTTCATGATATACCAGTATTATTTTATTTATTAAAAGATTTAAATCTACTACCTACATTTTTTGGAAGGAAAAATCTATGCTGGACTAATTACTGCTTCTTTCTTGTTTATCATATAAATTCCAAGAATCATAATTCCTGCTGCCATAATTTGATATTCACTAATACGCTCTCCAAGAAATGTGGAGGCTGCAACAAGACCAAATACCGATGACATTGAAAATATAGTAATTGTTCTGACAGTATTGATTCTCTTTAGGCTTTGTACGAAAAAGTAAAGCGATGCTGCAAATCCAATCATTCCTAATATAAGAATCGGAATTATTTGTGGTGTGTCAATGTTGATTTTAACATCAAACACAAACACTGCAATTACAAACAACAAAACTCCACCGATTGCAGATTTCAGTTGTACAATCTTTGCAACATCCAATTTTTGCGTAAGGTGTCTACTCAGATTATTATCAAATGCCCAAAACAACATGGCCAAGATAAGCAACATATCCTTGTAGTGTATTTGCTGTAAGGTAAAATCTGCAAAATTAAGATCTGTAGTGACAATTACCATACCAGTTAGTACCAAAGATATTGCAATCCATCCAACAAGTTTTAACTTTTCTTTGAAAAATATCACTGCAAGCAAAACAGAAAAGAACACTTCACCATTTGCAATCAGTGCTGCGTCTGATGCACTTGCATGTGTCAATCCTACAAAGTACAAACTGGGTGCAATTACAGCACCGCAAACTGCAATGGATAGAATCAACAAAATGTCTTTTCTTGTAAGTTTTTGCTTTTTCTTTTGTGCAAAAGGACTCAGAGTAATGGCAGATATGATGTAAACCAAAGATGCAAGCAAAATAGGATCAACTGAAGATACAAGAGGCTTTGCCAATACGGATACTGAACCAAACATGATAGCAGCCAAAACTGCAAACAGGTAACCGAGTCGTTGACTACCATGTTTTTGGGTTAAATCCATGCCTTTGGAATTAATGATGTGTTTATTTTAAATCGTGTTTTTAGAATGCCTTACCTACATTCTTGGAAGAAAGCAGTGCAAAACTTCCTGCCTGACTATATTCTACACATATTGTAGATTTCTGTGAATGATTAATAATGAGAAAATAGTGATCAAGAAAAGTTATGAAAAAGACAGTAATTGGAATTACAGTAGTTGGAAAAGATAAAGAAGGAATAGTTGCTGCATTTACTAATTTTGTATTTGAAAACGGCGGTAACATTGAAAAAGTAAATCAAAATGTAATCAAAGGTCTTTTTGGTATGTATCTTGAAGCATCTTTTACCAAATCAGTAGATGTAAAAAAGTTTGATTCGGGAATTCAAGTCTTGTCAAAAAAAGAAAAGATGGATGTAAGTACTCATCATGAAACAAATTCAGAAAAAAATATTGCAATACTAGTTACAAAAGAACCTCAATGTCTGGAGACAATACTTGATGCTGCCAGAAAAAAGTCATTGAAAGGTTGTATCTCTGTAATTATAGCAACTGAAAAAACATTAGAGCCAATGGCAAAGAAAGCAAAAATTCCATTTATTATAATTGGAGATGCAAATCAAGAAAAGGCTGAAGAAAAAATAATGGAAGTCTGTAAAAAGCGTGAAATTGATTTGATCGTGCTTGCAAGATATATGAAAATTCTTAGCCCAAACTTTGTTTGGAGATATCCAAATAGAATAATCAATATTCATCCATCACTGTTACCTGCATTTCCAGGTGCTTTAGCATATGCACAAGCTTACGAAAGAGGAACAAAAATAGTTGGTGTAACATCTCATTATGTAACTGAAAATCTGGATCAGGGACCAATAATTTTCCAAGATTCTTTTGAAGTTGATCCAAATGATACATTAGAAGAAATTAAAACCAAAGGTCAAAAACTAGAAGCAGATACTTTGCTAAAAGCAACAAAGATGCATCTAGAAAACAAGCTTGAAGTTCGCTGGAGAAAGGTTCACATCAAGTCCAAGTGAATCAGATGACAGAAATTAAATCCCAATTTGATCCTAACCTAAGAAAAATCATTAAAGGAAAAAAACAAGTTGCAGTAATTCCTGTAGGCTCGATAGAACAGCACGGTCCACATTTGCCAATTTCAACTGACTCAGATGTTGTTACTGAGATAGCAAGAAAATTATCAGAAAAGAAAAATTTTCTATTATTACCTACAATAATATATGGAGTATCATTTGAGCATGCACCGTTTTTCAACTTGAGTATCAAAGAATCAACTCTGAATAATATCATTACTGATTTGTGTACATCACTTCTTGCAAATAATATCAAAACAGTTTTTGTCATTAATGGACATCATGGGAATCTAAAGCCATTACAAAATATTGATGTAAAATTACGAAAACTATCAAAAAACAAACTCAAAGTCTTTTCACTTTCATATTGGCATTTTATGAATAGAGACTTTGATCATGCAGGATTTGTAGAGACCTCATTAATGCTTGCAATCTCAAAAAATGTCAAAATGAAATTGGCAAAAAAAGGACTAGTGACTAGTGGAATGAATAAGCAACAAATCAAAAAGTTAGGACAATTGGCAGCAAAATCATTTCTCAAAGTTACTAAAAATGGAATTTGGGGTGATCCAAGAAAAGCAACCAAAAGAGATGGACAGATAATTTTAGATGAAATAATGAGAAATCTTACAAAAAAGTGTCAAACTTGCCTCACTGAGCATAGTTCAAAGTTACACCAATGAAATTTTAATATAATCCCTCAATATCAAAGCCAATAAGTGAAATAATGTCCGTTGATATGGCAGTAAAAGTACTTGATGAGAGTATCAATCAAATCGTATTGATAAAGCTCAAAGGCGGCAAAACAATTAGAGGTAGTTTACTCGGTTTTGACCAGCACATGAACCTGCTACTTGACTCATCAGAGGAAATTCC
>JANPCQ010000203.1:0-3858 GCA_031431055.1 Nitrosarchaeum sp. | reverse complement strand
TGATCTAAAAATACTTTAAATCTTGATCTTTTTGTAGGCAGCTTTTCCGAGTCTATTCATTATTCCAAGACCCAAACCCTTACGACTTATACCTTGTACAAGTACCACATCAATTTTTTTTGTATCAAACTCTCTAAATGTTTTAAATAAGTTAGCAGCTATTACATTCACATTATTACCTAGAAATACAGTCATATCTGATTTGTATCTCGTATTTGTAGTGTTCATTACGCCAATTTTTTTCCCCTGTTTTTTGAATTGAGACAAAAGATGCAAAATCTTGTCTTTTACTTTATCTTTTGGACCATCAATTAAAATTATTTTGGCATTTGGAGAATAATGTCTGTATTTCATACCTGGTGAACGATGAACTGATTTTGTTTTTCTTTCTTGGATGGTTGGATGGATTGCAATTTTACCAATGACATGTTGTATTTGCTCTAATGTTATACCCCCAGGTCTTAACAGCATTGGGGGTTTTCTGGAAAGATCAATTACTGTGGATTCTATTCCAATTTTTGTTTTACCACCATCAATTATCATACTAATTTTACCATCCAGATCATTAGACACGTGTTCTGATGTGGTGGGACTTGGTCTTCCAGAAACGTTTGCAGATGGTGCTGCTATCGGTACCCCAGCTTCTCGTATCAATGCTTGTGCAATCTTGTTTTCTGGCATTCTTACTGCAACTGTATTGATTCCACCAGTAGTAATTTTTGGAACTCTTTTTGATTTTTTAAGTACTAATGTGAGTGGTCCTGGCCAAAACTTATCAATTAATTCATACACTATATTTGGTACAGAATCAACCAACATCTCAAGGTCTGCAACATCAGAAATGTGAATGATAAGTGGATTATCTGACGGTCTGCCTTTAGCAATAAAGATTTTTTTGACTGCCTTTGAATCTAGGGAATTTGCTCCAAGACCGTATACTGTTTCTGTTGGAAATGCAACTAGATTTCCAGATGTTATAATTTTTGCAGCCTGTTTTATCTTTGAAATTTGTGGGTTTTTTGGATTAATTCTAATGATTTTTGTTTGCATTTTTGCTTGATTTTTGAAGAATACTCTTGCAGTCATATTAAGAGTATGAATTATTGTCTAAAGCCAATTTTATTATTGCCTATAATGTAACATGACTTTAGGTATAATGCTGCAACAAAAAATATGCCCATGTAAATGTGGTTGCACTAAAACAATATCTAATGTATACTATGATCTTTGTATTTTTTGTACACTTGGAACACATAAAAAATCTCAATAACATGAGATTATGACATAAAAAGGAAAAAACTCGAGTATAATCTAAACTCTTTATTATCTCAGTGACTCTGGTGAGGATAGGAAATTGTATGTTCACCGTTTTACAGGTATAAAGTGATACAAGTGAAGATAGTGAATCATTTTCTTTTTTTAGAAAAAAAGAATTTCATATAATAATGGCCTTGTCAAACTTTTCATCGAACAGTTAATTAGGGCAAATTTTTGAATCTGATTAACTCATGGGAAGAAAGGAAAGAAAAGAGCGAGAAGAAAAGCGTGATAATTATGCTACAAAACGTTCTTTTGAAAAAAGACGAAATATGCTGATCACAATTGCAGTATTTGCAGTAATTGCAGTAATTGTGGGATATTCAGGATGGAAGTTTATGAACATGTCACAGACTGCTCCTGGAGGTCCA
The DNA here is from genome assembly GCA_031431055.1 of Nitrosarchaeum sp. Taxonomy (GTDB): domain Archaea; phylum Thermoproteota; class Nitrososphaeria; order Nitrososphaerales; family Nitrosopumilaceae; genus Nitrosarchaeum. Next base: position 2,170 of record JANPCQ010000203.1, on the reverse strand, counting down.
GAAGGTGCAGGGGCTTTAGGCAGTGAGCATTCACATGCTGCAATGCTAGTCAAAGTTTTTGGCGATACGTTTGACTTTTCATTACCAGCATATCAAATCAAAACAAGTTGGATTCATTTTGAAGGAGGAGATGGCACTACCGTTCACAAACATGCGACAGGTGTAACTCTGGGATATTTGTTTGACTCAATAAAATTAGGATTAGATGACAAATGCTTTGTCTTCCAAGATGGAAGACAATTTTGTACAAATGAGGATTACACATTGAACTTCTATATCAACGGAGAAAAAGTTAACGATATTAGAAATTATGAATCTATGGATAAAGACAGAATTCTCATCGTATACGGTGCAGAAACACCTGAAGAAATTCAGGGTCTGTTATTACAGTTAGATAATCAAGCAATTATTGAATCATAGTTTTTTCAATATTTTTAGTTAGGATTCATCAAGGGATTCTTTTGTTGTAAATTGTGCCATTTTATCAAAAAACATGTAATAGCCACATCTTGTACATTTTAGAACAGTTAAGGGGGTAGTTAGAAATTCCTTGTCTTGGAATTGTCCACTTAGTTTAACATCTTCTCCTGCAATTTCTGCTTTATTGCTTTGACAAACAGGACATGCAAGAGATTTTTGTTCCAATATTTCCAGTGGAAATGTTTAGAATTTAAACGCTTTATGATCAATTGTATTTTTTAGCGATAATGTCAATAAAGTCTAAATTATAGCAAACTACATTTGTCATGTTATGGAAATTTCCAGTAGAAATGTTGTAGAAGGAACTGCTAGAGCTCCTCATAGAGCAATGTACAAAGCTATGGGGTTAACAGATAATGATTTAGAAAAACCGTTTGTTGGAGTATGTCATACCGGAAATGAGGCCACTCCTTGTAACATTCACCTTCCAAGATTAGCTCTAAAAGCAAAAGAAGGAGTAAGGGATGGGGGTGCAACTCCTAGAGAATTTTCAACTATTGCAGTAAGTGATGGAATTGCAATGGGTCATGAAGGAATGAAGTCATCGTTAATTTCAAGAGAGGTAATTGCAGATTCTATTGAATTAATGGTTCGTGCACATCAATATGATGCACTAGTTGGAATTGCAGGATGTGACAAGAGTTTACCAGGAACTATGATGGCAATGGCCCGATTGAATGTACCATCCATCTTTGTTTATGGAGGAACCATTATGCCAGGAATACTAAACGGTAAAGAATTAACAGTTGTTGATGTGTATGAAGCAGTTGGTGCATATGACGCAGGACAGCTGTCATTGGAGGGATTAAAAAATATAGAAAATACAGCATGTCCAAGTGCAGGATCATGTGGTGGAATGTTTACTGCAAATACAATGGCATCAATTTCTGAAGCTATTGGTCTTGCGTTGCCAGGTAGTGCAAGTCCTCCAGCAGAAGACGATAGAAGAGAGAAAATAGTTTATGACACAGGTAAAGCATGTGTTAGACTATTAGAACAAAATATCAAACCACGAGACATTCTTACATTTGAGGCATTTGAAAATGCAATTACAATGTTAAATGCAATTGGAGGTTCCACAAATGGAATTTTACACTTGCTAGCATTATCAAATGAGGTGGGAATAAAATTAACATATGATGATTTTGAGAGAGTTAGAAAAAAGACTCCACATTTGGCAGATATGAAACCGGGTGGAAATTATGTAATGAATTCTCTGGATAAAATTGGCGGCATCCCATTTGTACTAAAAAAATTAGCAGAAAGAAAACTAATTCACGATAATTGTATAACAGTAACTGGAAAATCAATTAAAGAAAATCTTGCATCAATGAATATTCCAGAATCAGTGCAACAAATAGTCAGATCAATAGATAATCCAATTCATTCAGTTGGTACAGCAGTGATATTAAAAGGAAGTTTGGCGCCAGACGGTGCAGTTATTAAAACAGCAGGTGTTGAGATGACAAAATTTACAGGCAAAGCCCGAGTTTATGACAGAGAAGAATATGCATTTGACGCAGTAGCTAAAGGAGAAATTGAAGAAGGCCAGGTACTAGTAATCAGATATGAGGGTCCAAAAGGAGGTCCAGGAATGAGAGAGATGCTAGCAACTACTGCAGCACTTGTAGGTCAAGGTTTGGGTAAAAAAGTTGCAATGGTAACAGATGGTAGATTTTCTGGAGGTACA
>JANPCQ010000202.1:0-2573 GCA_031431055.1 Nitrosarchaeum sp. | reverse complement strand
TTCCTTATCCATGGTGCCAATTATAGCTCTATTTTTTTTTACATAATCAATTAGTTCTTTATCTGCAAAATTTCCAGAAATTGATATAATTTTAAAATTTTTTATAAAATCTCTAGTTGTAAGTGCAGTTTGATTTTTTTGAGGGTTTTTAATTAATTCAGAAAGTTCGTTTTGAACAACTTGCGGAACAACAAAGGTAACTTGTCCTATTTCGACATCAATATTATCAATATTTTTGATTCTTTTAGTAGCTAGATGAATTAGAAAACTCGTATCGCAAATTACTTCAACCAAGTATTCCTGCCCCGATTAGTCTCCATCTATCGGTAATTCTTCTGCTAATAGCCACATTACCACCTTCAAATATGCAAGCAGGTCTTCGGAGTTCAACGTCTATGTTATTTGATTTGATTTTAGAGACTTTACCTAGAATTGGAGCAGTTCCAATGTTTAATCGTAATAATTCTCCTGCTTGAATTGGAAGTACTTTGGTATCTTCAGCTGCGCCAACAGCAGAGTCAAACAAATTTACTTCGAGTTTTATTTGGGTTGCATTTTCAGGTAGTGTTCCAGGTTTTCCAATTACAGATCCTATAAAAGAATCACTTCTTGTCATTGCAGGATCTAGTTTAGTACCAATTGCTACCAACCCACCAGGTTTTACATAATCAACAATCCCAGCAGCCGTACCTAGAGAAGTAATTTCAGTCAGTAATGGCTCATATGTTTTCTTTTTTTCATCCATTATGCCAGGTTTAATTTCAATTTCATCACCAACATTAAAAGTTCCTTGTGTTAAGCTTCCTCCAATTACACCACCTTTAATATTTTTTAGTTTTGTGCCAGGTTTGTTGACATCAAAAGATCGTAAGACATGCATTATTGGTTCTTTAGATTCATCTCGTTCTGGAGTCTTAATGGTAGATTCTATTGCACCAATTAACGCATCTATGTTAAGCCCTGATTGTGCAGATATTGGAATAATTGGTGCTTTTGCAGCATATGTTCCTTTAACAAACTTTGTAATTTCTTGATGATTAGCAATAGCTTCTTCGTATGAAATCAAATCTACTTTATTTTGTACTATGACAATTTGTTGTATTCCAAGTGTTTGAAGTGCCAAAAGATGTTCTTTAGTTTGTGGTTTAGGCACTTGTTCATTTGAAGCTACTAACAATAATGCTCCATCCATTAATGCAGAACCTGAAAGCATGTTTGCCATTAGACTTTCATGTCCTGGACTATCTACAAAACTAACAACTCTAGATAATTCGCTTTCTTTTCCACAATTATTACATTTTGGAGCTGTTGAATATCCTAGTGGTTCTTCACAACTTTTACATTTGTAAAATGCTGCATCAGAGTAACCAACACGAATTGTAATTCCTCGTTTTAGTTCTTGACTATGAACACTTGTCCATGAACCTGTTAGTGCTTGAATAAGTGTAGTTTTACCATGATCCACATGACCTGCAGTGCCAATATTTACACATGGTTGATGACCATATTTTTTTATGTACCAATCAGGAAGTGATTCTCTCCAATGCATTAATCAAAATGTAGAGCCGGTATATGTTAAGTTATTCTTTTTATTTATTTTCTTTAAGATTCTACTGCTACTTCAGCTGGAGCTTCTACTTGGAGCTCTCCATCAAATTTACAATTTATCTGGTATATTTCTTCTGAAACAGTATTTCCTCGCATAAGTTTTCTTACTCTTTGTCCAATTTCTGCTGCTTGTAGTCCAACTCCTTTTGAAAGTAAAACGTATTTTCTTGCTGAACCATGAATGTCATTTCTCATTGGCACTCCAGATTTATCGCTACCACCAGTGAGTTTTAATTTTCCTTTCAATCCTACAATAGATGCATCTGTTTCATTACCTAGTTGTAAACCTAGTAATGTATTTGCATCACTGTCCTTCAACTCTTTAGTGATAGATTTTCCCTTTACGTCTGATACGGTAAGCTTAAAATTTGTCAAGTATTACAAAAAAAAATTAAACGACTAATTAACCTTTGGACATTATTTTTAAATCAAGATTACTTAACATACGTATGGATGATGAAATCAGATGTCCTAGATGTGATAATAAGATGGTAGATATGCAAGCATGCCATATGTTTTGTCCTAAGTGTGGAGCACATTTGGATTGTTCAGATAAAGGAAATTTTTGGTAATCAAATGCCAGGTCTTTTTGGGATATAATCATATGACATGTTAATTGCCTGATCTTTCATAATTCCAAGATAAGTATCATAATCTGCTTCAAAATTACAATGAGGACATTTTACATTAGTGATTTCATCATTTAAAATTGCTACTTTCTCACATTTAGGGCAACGTGCATCCATGATATTGTTTTTCAATCAAGATATTTAATCATAATTAATGAATTTGAGATAGGCGGAGTTAGTCTAGCTCGGTAAGATGTCAGCTTCCCAAGCTGAAGGCCGCGGGTTCAAATCCCGCACTCCGCATATTTCATAATTCTCTGATTGTTTGTTCTATAATTCCTCTATCTTTAGCTTTTGGAAAAAGTTTCAAGTAACTTTTAAGATCATTTTTTGCTT
>JANPCQ010000201.1:0-2258 GCA_031431055.1 Nitrosarchaeum sp. | reverse complement strand
GAAGTCCAATTGCTGCAAGAATTGGAGGTAAGAGAATTACTAGTGATGGAATCATTGGAATAACTTGTTTAACTGCATAGTTAGGATCAGTAGGTGTTACAAATGGTAAAGAAAATAGGTTGGATAGATTTTCGAAACCTAGATTATTTCCATCAATAAAAGATACTGCTGCAAATCCAAACATAATATTTACAAAAAATGCTCCAAAGAGCAAAATCTTTGTAATTTGCCAAATGATAAATTGTAGCGGGCTAAGCTTGTAATCCTTAAAGCTTGGAATGCTATTTGAGATTGATTGTTGGGTGCCTTTTCCAATAAACCCAATAGCGGTATGAAGCCCATACCAAAAAATAGATGATCTTCCAATGATGTTTATTCGTACCAGAGCAATTGCCGAAAGTATGATAGTTGAGACTAGGGAATAATACAGTGGTTTGCTAAATTGCTCCCCAAATTCGGTAAAATTCATCGATAAAATTACAGCCTGATTTCCAGCAACTGCCAATATTGCAACAGCAATTATGGCAACTATGATTAATCTGACAAATTTTCCTGCATCAGGAGGCGGAGCTTGCTTATCAGTGGAGGCGCTATACAAAATCAACGTTTCTTGTTACTCGGTAAATTAATGTCTTACCAGCAAAAATTCTGAATTTGGCATTATTTTTGAAATTATTTTACTTTGACTCAGATTTGATAGATTTGATTTTAAAAAATTAAGAGATTGTCGCCAATTTTTTGCAAATCATGTATACTGCGGCATATGTAGGAATAGACACTTTTTCATTAAAGTATGGACCAAATTTTCTGTTTTTTAGCTTAAATTCAATGGGACAATTAGCCATTATTTCTACTGAATTTTCATCAAGAAATGAGGCGTCTGTATATGGATCAAACTTTGAAAGATCATTGCAGAAAATTTTTGTCAGACCACTTTTACTATTTAATGATCCTGGAAGCCTGAATATTCTATGAATGTCCATTGTTACATTAGGATCAATTTTAGCTCCAATCTTATCAGATATACCTTCTAGAGTTTTTTGAAAAGAAGAATATCCATTGACAATTAGTTCTGAGATTATTTTTGAGCGTTTTGATTTTGAACCATATACTTCTTGTGAAAACCTTCCTCTCCATCCTCTTTCTTCAAAATCTGGAAATGATGAACGGTTAGGTTTGAATTTTTTCATGCCAAAAGTTTCTGGGATTGCTCCATTAAACATAATGTAATCTGTTAACTCTGATCTTTCCCTTGAACCTAGTTGTTGGAATTGTGAATTATACACATACACGTGAAACCCTTCATTGCCAGAAAAATAAACATGGATATCATTTTGTTTAACATCCAAATCTTCAGTTAGAATTTTTGATAGTTTTGATACTTGATTCTTGGATGCATCAATGCAATTTTTACATGGGAGTGATTTTTTTTCTAATTTTATAGAATTACACTTACTACAGTTATTACTGTTAGTAGATATTTCATTGCATTCATTACATTTAGAAATTGTATGATTTTTTCTACATTCTAAATTTAGATCTTTGGCATCTATATCAAAAATTAGATCTGCTTCTTTCCAATCTTTCTCATTCATAGATAAATTTGGAAAAGAGTAACATGCATTAGAGCAATAAACATCAGATGGAATGTTTTGCATTAGTAACAGATGTAGCTCTTTGTCATCTTTAATTGAAATATGTCTTGTCATACCAGAATTGAATTTCTGGAACCCAAATTCTCGCTCAGAAGTTCTGTTTGGTACATGGATAAGATCAAAATGCTCAAAATAATATTTCTTGAAAGAATCTTCCAGAAATTTTACATCATTTTCTTGCATTAGATTCTCTTTTTTCCAAATTGAAGTGGGTTTATGATATTATCACATTCTGGTATTGCAAAACACAAATTTTGTGTCTTGAGTTTTTCACATGAAGGACAAGAGTAATGAGTGCCACTTCCTAAAGTTCCTGCCAAGTGATTTAGTTGGTAAAGAGTAACTCGTTCATTATAATCAGGAGCATTTTTGAATAATGGTGCAATTTCTTCTACTGATTGACCTTTTGATAACAGAAATGTTGCAAGCATAAATCTTCCAGAGTGTGGGAGATTTTCTCCTTTTTCAAGAATTTCAATGGCGTGCTTTATGCATGGTGGATATTCTCCAGTAGTTACAGTATAAGTTGCAAACTTTTTAGACATGGAAATTAATTTATTTACTGATTCTTCAAAACCTGAGATCATTGGTGGTGTTTTTGCA
>JANPCQ010000200.1:0-20651 GCA_031431055.1 Nitrosarchaeum sp. | reverse complement strand
TTGATTAATTTTTGTAATTTTGATAAAAGCCATATGTCTGGCGATGTTAGCAATTTATTTTCTTTTGCCCATGAGATTGTTTTTGTCTCATCAAAATTACAAAAATTAATCAAAAAAATAACAGAACGTAATGAGACATGTAAATTCCATGAAGCCGCAAAAGCAGTTGATGATTTTATCATAAACAACCTAAGTCAAATATACATTCCAATTACTAGAGGAGAATTATGGGACGAAGAGGAGTCAAAAAAGAATAGAAGACTTGCAATCTATGCAATTCTAAAAGAGGTACTCAAAACATTAGATATTTTGATTCACCCGCTTTGTCCATTTACTAGCGAATATCTCTATCAAACAGTATTTGACGGCAAGCAGAGTATTTTGTTAGACAAATGGCCACAATACCAAGAAACACTAGTCAATGAAGAAATTGAAGAATCATTTGATATCATGAAAGATGTTGTTTCAATTTCATCTGCTGCAAGAATGAAGGAAAAACTAAAACGCAGATGGCCACTAAATGAAGCATTAATTTGTGTAAGTAAGGGTCAAAAACAAAAACTAGAATCACTTTCTCCTTTACTAATGTCACAGCTCAATGTAGAAAAATTTACAATTTTTGAAATAGAAAAAAACCCAGGATTAGAACAAATCTTAGAATTAAAACAGCTAGGATTACCTCTCAGGACAGTTATGGAACTGGAACGAAAACGAATAGGTCCCAAAGTAAAACAACACATGGTAAAACTTGTCAATATATTTTTAGAAACCAACAAAGAAGAAATCATCACATCACTCCAAAAAGAAGGGCAATACAATTATGAAATTGACGGTGAAAAAATTATACTAGACAAAGAAGATTTTATAGTAGATTTTGATGCAAGTGAAGAATTTGCAGTATCAAAACGAGACAACTACATTGTATTTGTATCTACTTCAAGAAACAAAGAGATGATGGCAAGAGGTTTGATAAAAGATATTGCCAGAAGACTACAAACACTAAGAAAAGAAAGAGGATACAATCCAACAGATATTCTTAGTGTTGCATCAATACTTGATTTAGATGATGAATCATTAGAAATGGTAAAAGAAAAATCAGAAGAATTGGCATTTTTAGTTAGGGTAAAACAGGTAAATTTTACAGAATCATGCAAAGAATACAAAGATGACGATATTGACGGTCAAAAAATAAGAATTTCAGTAGAATAAACACCCGCCATATTGTCAGATAAGGGCACTCTGGAAATTGAATTTACAAAAATTATCTTTTACAAAATGTAATATTTTTATTAGAACAAATAATTCAAACATACATGACTGAATCAAAAATACCAACGGTTGTTGGAATCAATGTTCTAAAACAAAATGGTTTGGATGTAGAGGAATTAAAAAAACTATTGATTCAGAACGCTTCAGTAGAATTTACTGCCTACTACTATTTCACCAATTTGAGAGCACATTGTACAGGTTTGGAAGGAGAAGGGCTCAAAGGAATTATCGAGGATGCTAGACTAGAAGATCTTAGCCACTTTGAAGCATGTCTTGAGAGAATATACCAATTAGGAGGCGCTCTTCCAAATGATGCAGTAGAATTCATCAAAATGTCAGGATGTGAGTTCTTACAGCTTCCAGCAAATCCAACAGATCACAAGGCAATACTAGAAAAATGTCTCAAAGCCGAACAAGGTGCAATTGTCAACTGGGACAAAGTCTGTAAGATGACTTTTGGAAAAGACCCCACAACATATGATATTGCAAAAGATATTTTGGCAGAAGAGATCGAACATGAGTCGTGGTTCCTAGAATTAATCTATGGAAGACCATCAGGACACATGAGAAGAAAATACTCTGGAGAAAGACCACATACCAGAAAACATTCTAGAGCACTTGATATGGCATAAAGCCAGATCACATTCTTTTCTTTTAATTAAAAATGAACCAACTAGCTAGCTTTTAGCTAATCAGGCATAATAAATAGAAAAAACGTGTAATGATTGTATGGTAAAACAGATTAGTCTTGATGCTTGGCAAATTCAGCATCTAACAGATCTGTTAAAAAAGGGCTCAGATATTGTTGCAAAGACCAACAAACCAATTGTACTGTATAGACAAACATTAGAAGAAGAAGAAGAGTCCTACGAAGAAATTGTATGCACACTTGTCAAAGATTATGTGATTGAACAATTAGTTACATCGGGCGGAGTACTAGTTCCAAGTTTTCATCAACAATTTGTTTTTACAATTGCAGAGTTTCCGCAAGAGTTGCTAAGAAAAAGCCGGGATCGATTTTTGCAAGTAATTGATTTTCTTGAAGAGCAGATAAGTTAGCGCCATAATTAATAAAGATCGTAAAATGGATGGCTTTTGCATGCGTTTACTAGAGTTTCAAGCAAAAGAATTATTCAGAGAATATGGAATTAATCTGCTCCCAAGCAAGGCATCAACTACTATTGAAGAAGGGGGAAAACATGCAAAAGAGTTAGGCTATCCATTTGTGATTAAAATTCAGGTTCCAGTAGGGGGCAGAGGAAAAGTTGGAGGCATTCAAAAATGTCAAAATGACGATGAATTTGAGCTAAAGTACCCTCAAGTGTTAGGGTTGACAATCAAAGGAGAAAAGGCACGAGCAATTTTGCTGGAGAAGATGGCCGATATCAAAAAAGAGTTGTATCTGTCATTGTTTTTGAATCGTTCAAAAAGATGCTACACAGTTATTGCATCACCAGATGGAGGAGTTGAAATTGAATCAGTTAAAAATCAAATTATAAAAGAAGTTGGTCTTGGAAATGTTTCAGAACAAGTTGCAAGAGAGGTTGCAAAAGAGATGAAACTGGAGGGAAAAACAGCAGATGACTTTGTAAGTATTTTACAAAAACTAGCAAAACTCACAATTGAAAAAGAAGCTGAACTGGCAGAAATAAACCCACTTGCAATTATGCAGGATGGTTCTCTTATGGCATTGGATGGAAAAGTTGTAACAGATGACAGTGGCAACTTTAGACACGATGAATTACAAAAATATCAAGAAAAAACAGAGATTGAAGAAAGAGCAGAAAAAAGTGGATTTTCACTAGTAGAATTAGATGGAAATATTGCAGTTGTTGGAAATGGGGCAGGACTGGTAATGTCCACACTGGACATGTTATCAGATAATGGTGGCAAGCCAGCATGTTTCTTAGATGTTGGGGGCGGAGCAACAACTGAATCAGTGTACGAGGCACTTACTTTGATTAGTAAAATGAACAGAGTCAAAGGAATTTTAGTTAACCTTTATGGAGGAATTGTAAAAACAACTGTAGTTGCAGAAGCATTTCTAAAAGCATATGATGACAAGCTGATCAATCTTCCAGTATTTGCAAGACTAAAAGGCACTGAGTCTGAAAAAGCAAGAGAGATGCTAAAAGATTCTAGAACTAAAATTTATGATTCAGTAGAAGAGGCAATTAATGCATCAGTTATGGGGATTAAAAAATGACAGAAATTTTCAAACTATTAAGAGGAACGCCAGAAGATTCAGATTACAAGAAAAAAGGGGTAATTGTTCAAGGAATCACTGGAGCGTATGGATCAGTGCATGCAAGAAATATGATATCATATGGGACAAATATCATTGCAGGTGTTACTCCAGGAAAAGGAGGTCAGAAATTTGAAGGCAAAGTTCCAATTTACAATACAGTCAAAGAAGCAGTGGATGCAAGTGGTGCAAAAATTTCAATTATTTTTGTGCCAGCAAAATTCTTTTTGGGAGCTGCAAAAGAAGCACTGGAAGCAGGAATTAAACTACTAGTAGCAATACCAGAACATGTTCCAGTTAGAGATACGATGGAAGTTTTGGATTTAGCAAACAAAAAAGGTGCCATAATCATCGGACCAAACACCCCAGGAATAATGATTCCAGAATTAATAAAAATAGGAATTATGCCACCCACTCCATTTAAGGCAGGAAATATTGCAGTGTTATCAAAAAGTGGCACATTACTTTATGAGATTGCTGATGCACTAACAAATTCAGGATTTGGACAGTCAATAACAATAGGAATTGGAGGAGATCCAATTAATGGTACACGAATGATTGATGCATTTGACATGGTCAAAGACATTCCAGACTTGGAAGGATTGGTAATAGTAGGAGAAATAGGTGGAGATTCAGAAGAAATTTTGGCTCAACGTATCATAGATATTGGATTCAAAAAACCAACTGTTGCATACATTGCAGGAAGAACAGCGCCAAAAGAAAAGAGAATGGGTCATGCAGGAGCTATAGTAATGGGAACATATGGTTCTGCAGAGTCCAAGGTATCTATGTTTAACAAGGCAAACATACCAGTAGCAAAGAGACCTTCTCAAGTACCAGTATTACTAGCAGGAAAAATGCAACAATCCGATTAGAATAAAAGAGAGATATTAAGGAGAAAAATAATGCCTATTACTGATCCGGAGAAAAAACGTATTGCGCAAACTGCTCGTCTAGTTATGAAAATATGCTTTAACTGTGGATGTAGAAATGACATCAATGCAACCAGATGCAGAAAATGTAGAAACCCATACTTGAGACTAAAGAACAGAAATCTCGGCGTCAAAAAGTAGAATTAGAAATTCATCAATCTTTGTCTATATTGAATAATTGCAGATTTTATTTTAGGGAGATATTGAGATATAAATAATCTTACAGCACTTTCATTTTCTAATTCCTCAAGAGTCAACTGCAAGTCATCAGGTAATTGATCATTCATTTGATAAAGCACTTTGGCAGCTTCAGTGTATTGACCTAAATTTGCTGCATAATCAAATGCCAATTGCATTCGTTGAGATAGTGCATCAAATTCATGTAAAGACATGTTTGGTTTTTTGATTTTTAGTAGAAAAGGTCATGGTTATCATGATATAAGAACCAAAGACAAAAAAGATGCTTGTTTTGTAATTTTGTTGGACCGGTTGTCTAGTGGTTAGGATGACGCACTCACACTGCGTAAGGAAGTATTCCCGCAAAGGTCGTGGGTTCAAATCCCATCCGGTCCACTCCTTTAACAATAAATGATTCATAGCAAAAAATACAAAAAATAGACTTGTTACTCTATAAAGTATAAACATAGTTTGATTAATCATAAATTTGGCAGATAAACGTGAACAGATGTACACCATACCTAGTGCTAGTCTTAGCAATTAGCATTACCATTTTTGCAGTAATCCAAGTAAGTATTGTGATTGTCAATAACACTGAAGAAAGATTAGAAAATCAAATGGAAGATGTAAAAAATAGAATGGAACGTCGTATGCAAGCATATGAGCAAGTTTTGTATGGTGGAAAGGGATTATTTGAAGCGTCAGAAGTGGTAACTCGTGATGAATGGAAAACATTTACAGATATTCAAATGATTGAAGAAAGATTTCCAGGCATACAAGGTGTGGGGGTTTCAAAATTAATTGTTGGCAAAGATAATCTTGAAATACATATTGATCAGGTACGTAAAGAAGGATTTCCAGAGTATACTGTTATCCCAGAAGGAGACAGAGAAGAGTATCACCCCGTAGTTTACTTGGAGCCATTTAATGAAAGAAACAAGCGAGCATTTGGATATGATCTGTATTCAGAACCAGTGAGACACTATACGATAGATCTTGCACGAGATACTGGCAAAACAGCAATAACCGGAAAAATTAGACTAGTCCAAGAAACAGATTATAATGTGCAAGCAGGATTTCTAATGCATATACCAATATATGCAAAAGAAAAACCAACACAAACAATAGAACAACGACGTGCAGCATTTGAAGGATTTGTTTATGCACCATTTCGCATGGATGACTTTATGACACATGTTTTGAGTATCACAGACTTGGACATTACCTTGGTAATCTGCGACACTGACACAGACCCACAAAATATTATGTATGATCATACCAAAGTTATGAATATCAATGAAAGCGAAATTAACCATTCATTGTCAAAATCTATAACAATGGATGTAAATCAAAGACAGTGGATTTTAAAAGGTACCGCATTAAAAACAATTAATACAGATATTGAGCAAATAACTCCACCTGCAATTCTAGTCATTGGATTAATTCTAAGTAGTATGTTGTTTTTCATATTTCGTACTTATGGCAAAGTAATTGTAATATCAGAGCAAGCGGTGCAAAAAGAAAAGATGGCTAGCATCGGAGAACTGTCTGCAAGACTGGCACATGATATTCGCAATCCTTTATCCTCAATCATATCATGGGCTGAGCTTATACAACTAAATTTGAAAGATAACCCAAATGAGAAAATAGCCAACTATGCCAAATCCATTTTAAAATCTACAGATAGTATAAAATTTCAGCTAAATACTGTGATAGACTTTGTCAAATCCAGACCTACAAATATTTCTAAAAATTCCATCATCTTATTAATTTTTGATGCCATCAAAATAACACCAATTCCAGATACTGTTAATATTGACACACCGGCAAATGATCTAGATATTGAATGTGACAAATCCCAGATGATCGTAGTGTTTAGCAATTTAATAACAAATTCTGTTCAGGCAATGGATGGAAACGGCAACATAACAATTAATGTCAATACAAAAGAAAAAAATGCCATAATAGAGGTTATTGATTCAGGACCTGGAATATCAAAAGAAAACCTCTCTAAAATATTTGAGCCTTTATTTACTACAAAGAGCATGGGTACTGGACTTGGTCTTGTAAGTTGTAAAAACATAATAGAATATCATAAGGGTAAGATTTTAGTAAAAAATAATCCTACGACATTTACAATTGAGATGCCAATAAAACAGTAGGTCTGAAAGACAGAAAACTTTACTTAAAATTAGATGAAATACAAAACAAAACCATGAAAGCAAGATTTAATGGAAAATGTGTAGAATGTGGTGAAGAGATTAAGACAGGAAAAGAGATTGTGAGAAACTCTAATGAAAAATGGGTTCACAAGGCATGCTCTGATGTAGAAGAGGAACTACCATAGAAAATAATTCACGGTAATACATAGAACAAACATTCAAAATTTGTAGAAAAAGTCATAGAATTCATATACAGATTATATCGTTTTTAGATCTATACAATGAGCAAAAATTTTTGGCATGACATAGAAACAGGTGTGGATATTCCAGAAATAATCAATGTAATAGTAGAAATTCCAAAAGGATCTATGAACAAATATGAATATGATAAAAAACACAATATGATAAAACTAGACAGAGTATTGTTTTCACCATTTCATTATCCAGGAGATTATGGCCTTATTCCTCAGACACTATCTGATGATGGAGACCCACTTGATGCACTAGTACTTGTAACAAATCCCACATACCCTGGGATACTAATTGAAGCAAGACCAATTGGATTATTGCAAATGAAAGATGATGGAAAATCAGATGACAAAATTATTTGTGTTTCAACAAATGATCCCAGATATCTTCATACGGTAGACATTACAAATATTGAAGATCATTATCGTTCAGAGATCGCACATTTTTTCCAAGTGTATAAAGATTTGGAAGGGAAAAAAGTGGAAATTTTAGGATGGAAAGGATCCAAAGAAGCAAAAGGAATCATAGTAGAAGCCGTAAAAAGATACAAAGACACTTTGAAAAAATACTAAGATTTGAGTATTTAATTAAACTAATGATGCATTTTTTAATAGTTACAAAATAAGACGTCATATGTCAGAATATAAACTTGATAAATGGGATCTATCAGAGCTAGCAAATGATTCAAAGAGCCCTGCATTTCAAAAACAAATTAGAGATTTAGAAGCACTGGCTAAAAAATTTGAAAAGATAAAATTAAAACTAGAACCTAAAATGTCATCAAAAAAATTTATGAGTATTTTACATGAAGTTGAAGAAATTTCTGAAAAAATGAGTAAAATTGGCGGTTATGCGTCATTATCATATTCTGCAGATACACAATCAGATGAGGCAACATCTCTTATGACAAGAATGTCAAAACTTGGAGCAGAAATTTCCAATAAAATTTTATTTTTTGATTTGTGGTGGAAAATTCAAGTAGATGACAAAAATGCAAAAAGACTGATCAGAGATTCAGGAGAACTTGCAGAGTATCTGAGTCACAAAAGATTATTTGCCAAGTATGCACTTTCAGAGCCGGAAGAAAAAATCATCAACATTTTGGATGTTACTGGAATTTCTGCCCTAGTAAAACTATACGACAAGATGACTAGTGTATATGAGTACAAAATGAATGTGGGCGGTAAAACAAAAAAGATGACGCGTGAAGAAATTACAAATTACATAAGAAGTGTAAATCCAAAAATTAGAGAAACAGCATACAAGACAATCCTAACAAAATACACAGAAAACAAAGGTGTGATAGGAGAAATTTATCAAAACATTGTTTTGAATTGGAAAGACGAGGGAATCGAAATTAGAGGTTACAAATCTCCAATTTCAATGAGAAATATTGGAAATAATGTAGATGACAAAACAATAGAATCGCTTCTTACAGTGTGTAGGCGAAATTCTCCAGTGTTTCAAAAATTCTTTATACAAAAAGCAAAAATGCTAAAAATGAAAAAATTACGCAGGTATGATCTATATGCCCCAGCAGCGGCCAACATAAAAGAAAAAAATTATCAATACGATAAATCAGTCAAGCTTGTTTTTGAATCACTGAGAAGATTTAGCCCAAAGTTAGAAGAGTTTGCAAAAAAAGTATTCAATGAAAAACATGTTGATTCATCTATAAGAGTTGGAAAGAGAGATGGTGCATTTTGTAGCACATTAACCCCAAAGATCACACCATATGTTCTAGTCAACTTTACAGGAAAAACAAGAGATGTTTTCACGTTGGCCCATGAATTAGGTCATGCAGTACATAGTCAAACAGCACAAGATAGATCAATTCTAGTTCAAGATGCACCGTTACCATTAGCTGAAACAGCATCTACTTTTTCAGAATTGTTACTATATGACAATTTATCAGACAAAATAACAGATGACGAGAAAAAAATTATGCTTTCAGAAAAAATTGATGATCTATATGCAACAATTATGCGTCAATCGTTTTTCACTGTTTTTGAAGTAGCAGCACATGAACAAATTGGAAAAGGAACAACCATTGATGAGATTTCAAAGACATACATTCAAAATCTAAAAGAACAATTTGGTAATTCTGTTGCTGTTTCAGAAGATTTTGCAATAGAATGGAGCTGTATTCCTCATTTTTATCATACACCGTTTTACTGCTATGCATACTCATTTGGGAATTTACTTGCGTTATCATTATTTCAAAGATATAAAAAAGAAGGAAATGATTTTGTTTCTTCATACATCAATATTCTTGCTGCCGGTGGATCTAAAAAACCAGAAAAATTATTGGCAGAATACGGCTTTGATATCAGTTCCCCAAAGTTTTGGCAGGAGGGATTTGACTACGTTGAGAGCCAAGTGAGGGCTCTTTCAGCATTAACCTAAAATTTTTAAAATTTTATAATAATATGGGGCTGACAGTCCAACGCATGGACTGCCAGCTTGTTCCCCGAACGGTTTGAATTCGATGTCAATTGCAAGTTCAGAATTATCTGATTTAAATGTTTGAAACTATCCCCAGTTTAGTTTTTTTGATTTGATTTTTCTTGCAGAGCCAGCCAAAACTCCAATCGTGATTCCAAGATGGTAAAGAAAATACAAAAAAACCTCAAAAGTGCTAGGAGTTAAATCAGTAAATCTACTAAGACCAGTTAACAGTAAGATAAGCAAACTAAAAAACAAAACAAAAATTTTGGCAACGCCGTGAATAGGAGTAAATTTTAGCAATACAAAGGTCATAACAGTTACAGAAATTGCAAGTACTGCAAAAAATCCAGCATTCATTCCAAATACAAGAAAAAGTAATGATGCCAATTCTTCAGGATTGTTAGCTTGAAAGACATTAGAAAGAACAATTTTGTCAGGAGATGCAAAACGAGGTACACTTAAAATTGCATTTACAAGAAACAAGAAAAATAAAGATATTGAGACAGTTTTTACATGATTCTGTAGACGGGGAAATCGTAAAAGTATTGCTCTACCCAAAACAATGCCTTGAAAAATCCCAATTACAAACGCACTTGTAATTGCAATTATCGAAAAGATAGGATCTTGAAAGACTTCAACTAAAAATTGGATTAATGCCATAGTTAGAAAATTATCCCAATTACAATATTAGTTACAAGATACATGGTTTTGGTAAAATGAGCAAAATAATTTCATCAAAGACAAAGATCTAAAAAATATATGAATAAATCAAGAGTAAATTTAATAATTTCATCTCTGGAAGGGCACCTATGCAAAAGATCGTGGTTTTGTTGGGATTAATAGGTATACTAGTTTTTACAACAAATTATGCATATTCACAAGAAATGAGTCTTGCCACATTTCAAGAGACAGCACAAGTAATAATTGATAAAAGTATATCTCAAAACGTCACAGCGTCAATTGCTCTACAAAGTACAAGTATCCAAGAAATAAAAATTCCTGCCGAACTGGAGCAAAAAATTAGAGAAAACAACAAAATAACAGCCATAGTTTTGACAAACCAAAATCAATGTATTTTGGGCGTATATGATGAGTCATGTATAATCATAAATGTTGCAAGAGATCCGGTAGATGAAGGTATTCTAGCAATTCAAAACTCTACAAAAAGGATTGCAGAATTATTCATTGATGAGATAAACCAAACATTTGATACAAATGCAAAATTTCATTCTATATTTATTCAAAGTAATGATGAGATTGGCAGAGCCCTTGAAACATCAGGAATAATTTCAGGTAAGGGTACAATATCTGCAGTGTATACAATGCCTATGGAAGATACAGAGTCCATGTATGAAAAAATCTCAGCATTATTACTCCCAAAAGTCATCAGAGAGTCTGGAGGATTTTACGATATAGCAAAGAATCTATCCAGAGAAGAAAAATCAAAGATGACATTTTCAATCATACCATTGGAAAATAAATCATTACTACAATTAAAATTATCAGTAGACTATCCAAATACGGCATCATCAGTTAATGAAATTAATCCATTAGAATTTTTGAAAACAGATGAATTGAAAAGATCAGATTATTTTTCAACAGGGTTTTATCCATTAAATTCAATATTACAAGTGATAATACTATCTCCAGAATCCACTAATGTATCAGATGTGAGAGGAAACATTATTGAAACTCAAATAATAGAGGGTGAAAAAATCCCAAAAGAAATTACAAAAGAGGGATGGGTTTTTGATCCAGAGCAAGGGAAAAAAATTCAAGGAAAATATATTTTTGGTGAAAGAACATCAATTAACAAAGATGAATTAGTTTTTTCATTAGGCGGTAGTGAGTTAGTAGCACCAAAAAACATTGGAATGTCGTTTGATGAATCAACTATTATTGTGATAATTATCACAGTGATAGCAATTGCAGCGGCATTATTTTATCTCAAAGGATATAAAAAATAAAACTATACAAGTAAAACAGCAGCTGCAAAGACAGTAGTCCACCTGCCATCTTTATCACCTTTTGCTGATTGAGTAACATTTTGTGTTTTGTAAATCTGACCAGAGATTGTCCATTGTTGTCTTTTTTCATTCCAGTCTTTATCAAGATCAAATGGGATACCAAGGGATGATGCAAGCATTTGTGCTGCAATATCTTCAGCATAATCACCTGATTGTTGTTCATTTTGTCCATATGATTCGTATTCTGAGAGATAGCCATATCGATTCGTATCTTTTGGTCGCGCAATACCAACTGATGCAGAACATAATCTATGAGGTTCATTTGTCTGATTCTTTGAATAAATTGTAAACAAAATCTGTCCGGGTTGAATTAGTTTGAGACCTTCATTTCTGGAAACTAATTTTGCGTTTGGTGGAAATATACTTGAAATTAAAACAAGATTGGTACCTGAAATTCCAGCGTCTCTTAAGGCATATTCAAAACTAGTCAATCGATCTGCATGAACTCCTACCCCGTTTGTGAGGAATAATTTTTTGGCGATTAAATCTAGCAATTCTTTTTTTATGAAATTGTTTTATTATTTATACTTTTGAAAACCTAAAAGATATTTTCAAAACATGTGATCTCAGATCGTATTTTTCAGGATAGCACATAAGACAAATGGAGCTTTAATGAGTTAGATTTTTTTATAATGCATAATAACAGAAAATATGCTAGAAGAGTTTTTTCAAACAGATGGTTTTGTAATTGGATACTATATTCTAACAGTAGGAGCATCGCTTCTTCTTATTAAAGAAACGAAAAAAAGAGTCAAGGACCTAAAAATAGGAATTAATTCAATAAAGTATGCGCCAATACCATTTGGAATTTTATTTGCATATATTATTTTTGCACATGATTTTGTTGAAACAATACCTATTCTAAATTGGAGTTGGCTTGGATACAATATTGCATTTGGTCCATTTGCAGATCAAGGGTTTTGGGGCATAATTCCTTTCATTCCATTACTAGTGTACATGTTTATTCACATCAACTATGTAGAAGAATTGTATTTTAGAAAATCAAAAAAGATGGTAGTGGCATGGGCATTTGTCCATATTGCAATGGGGGTAAAAGTGCACATGGCAATATTGTTGCTACCAATCGGGTTTTTGTTCAAATACATTTATGACAAAAAAGGAATAAATCATTCATATGCAATGCATTTTGCAACAAATATACTAGTTGTCATTGCGCTTTTTCTTTCTTTTTTCATTTGAATCTGGTTTCTGAGTAAGAAGGAGCCAAACAAAAAAGGCACCCAAAGCGAAGTTGATCACACCCATAAATGTAATTAACACTCTTGCTTGAGGTGGTGCAACATACAGACCAACAATAATTCCAAGAATACCAGAACCAAAAAACATAATCATCAGGATTTTAAGTCGTAAGGGTTTAACGTATTTCATGAATTACTCACAGATTCACAGTATTATAATCTGATGGACCAATACAACAAATAAGAGAATGTGTGTTTTAAAAAAATTATAACTCTTATCTAAAAAATAAACAGTTTCAAGACACATTTGCTAAAGTTTTATTTCAAATACCTTTAGCTGGTAACACTTTAAAGATCCAGAATATTTATTGAATTTTGTGCCAATATAGCTCAGCCTGGTTAGAGCATCAGATTTGTAATCTGAGGGTCGTGGGTTCGGATCCCATTATTGGCTTTTTAAATTTTAGAAAAATAACTTCGAAAGAGTAAGAAAAAACGACGTTAAGCGTATTTCAGCCTAATATCTTCCTCTATTTTCAAATCTTGGCTTTCTATGTTTTGGTAAACATTCTTTGCAGAAAACATCTCTACCTTCAACTGGTTGAAAAGGTACTTGTGATTCTTTTCCGCAATCAGAACATGTACATGGGTACATTTTACGATCGTCTGTTGACATTATTTTGGGTAATTATGATGGAATATAAGAACTGTGAGAATAAAAATGAGGCAAAATTTGGCAATACGAATAAGTATGTTATAATTTAAACAAGCCCAAATGGATTTTGATGAAATAAAACCGAAGCAAAATGAAACTAGCGGAAAAATTTCCATTAAAAAATCAACGTTTAATGCTTTAGTGATTTCAGTGGTAGCAGTTAGTTTGATAGCTGTATTTTTTGCAGGTTCGTATACCAGCTTAAAATCAGATGAAATAACAAAATCTGAATTAAACGAGGCAATTTCAAAGCTTGAAGCAAAGATTTTGAAAAATCAGCAAGTAGCGGAACAACCCAATGTGCAGTCAATTAGAGTATCCATAGATGATGATCCAATCAAAGGGGATCAAAATGCACCAATTACCATTGTAGAGTTTTCTGATTTTCAATGTCCATTTTGTGCTCGATTTCAGATTCAGACACTGCCATTAATTTTAGAACAGTATGTAGAAACAGGAAAAGTAAAATTTGTATACAGAGATTTTCCAATACAAAACAGTCATCCTAATGCAATGTCAGCAGCTGCAGCATCAGAATGTGCACATGAACAAGGCAAGTATTGGGAATATCATGATGCATTATTTGAAAATCAAGGAGTTTGGAATAATGTAGAAATTATATCTGCAATTACAATCTTTAAAGAATTTGCAACCGAATTAGATTTGAATCAAGAGCAATTCAATTCTTGTCTAGATTCAGGAAAATACATCGAAGAGATCAACAATGATCTAAATGATGGAAGAGATTATGGAATAGCTGGGACACCAGGATTTTTCATAGGAAATGAAAAAATAGGATTTGTAAAACTAAATGGAGCCCAACCTTTTGAAGCATTCAAGAGCATAATTGATTCTCAGCTAAATACATGAGAAATAAGAACAAGCGTTTATTAGACCTAAAAGTGATTTAAAAATATCGGAATAATGACGAGTGGGCAATGAGCTTTTTCGTCATTGCTTAAGAGAAGAAAAACAAAATGACAAAATTTCAAGATTTAGGATTAAAAGATGAGATACTGAAAGGAATTCGTGAAATGGGATATGAGGAAGCATTTCCTATTCAAGAAGCAGTAATTCCAGTACTACTTAGCGGAAGAGATGTTGTAGGACAGGCACATACTGGTTCTGGAAAAACAGCTGCATTTGCTTTAGCCATGCTTCAAGAAATACAACCAAAAAAAGGCATACAAGGTTTGATCATGGCTCCAACAAGAGAACTTGCAATGCAAATCACAGGAGAGATAAAGAAATTTGGCAAATACACAGGAATCAGAGTAGCAACAGTATACGGAGGTCAGGGAATGGGCTTACAGCTAGATGCATTAGATAGAGGAGTAGAGATAGTAGTTGCAACACCTGGAAGATTAATTGATCATCTCAAACGTGGTTCAATAGAATTTGGGGATATTACCCATATTGTATTGGATGAAGCAGATACAATGCTAGACATGGGATTTATTGACGATATTCAGTTTATTTTAGATCTTGCTCCAGAAGACAGAGTAATGTCATTGTTTTCAGCAACAATGCCAACTACAATCCTCAGACTTTCTGAAGATTACTTGAAAAATCCAAAACAATTTCTGCTTGATGCAGATGATCTTAGTGGAGAGGGAATAGATCAAGCATTTCTTGTAATTAAAGACAGAGACAAAATGAAATATCTTATTGATTTTATTAAACCAGTTAAAGGTCAAATCATAGTTTTCTGTTCTACAAAATACAGAACTCGAGATGTTGCCAAATTCCTTCATCAAGAAAAATTTGATGTCGTAGCAATCGAAGGAGACATGTCACAAAGTAGACGAGAACAATCAATGTCAAAATTCAGAAGTGGGAAGGTGGATATTCTTGTTGCAACAGATGTTGCTTCAAGAGGAATAGATGTGCCAAGAGTAGAACTGGTAGTCAACTATGATGTTCCAAATCAAGAATTGGTTTATTTTCATAGAATTGGAAGAACAGCAAGAGCAGGTGCAAAGGGCAGAGCAATTACACTAGTATCATATTCATCTGTTGGGGATTGGAATTTAGTTAAGCGTCAAATCAAAGTGGAATTGACAGACTTGAATAAAGAGATGGGAATAGAAATTTCAATTCCTGATCCTCTAAAAAGACAAACCACATCTAGAAGATATGGTGGTGGAAGTTCATCAAGATCTGGCGGATATTCTAGAGGTCGTTCTGGTGGATATGGAAGATCCGGTGGATACGGAGGATCTAGTAGAGGAGACGCAAGAGATGACAGAAGTGGTGGAAGAAAAAAGTACGGAGACCGTGGCGGAAAAAATAGCTATGGTGGACGTAGCAGATGGTAATACATGTAAAACTTAAAGACAAGTATCAGAACAATTATTCTAAGAAAAAACAATGCATGACGGATTTGTTTTATTAAATTGTGATCTTGGAGCAGAAGAGTATATTTTAGAAGAATTGAAACAAATGCCTAATGTCAAAAATGCATATCTTACATTTGGTGCATATGATGTAATTGCAGAGATAAATACCAAAGATCAGCAATCATTTGACAAAGCAGTTGCTGGAATTAGAAAATTATCAAGAGTAGTTAGCACAATGACACTAAGTGTCATAAACTCCGAATAATTGTTATAGGAGATAATTCAAATTTAGTTCAAAATGGAAAAAATAGACTATGAGGGAATTGTTTGGGCAATTAATCACAATAATCCAGAGCCACTAGTTGAACATACTATGCACATATTGGAAATGCATGGAGTGAAAAAAGAAGATATTCAATTAACAGATGCTCCAGAGAATGTCAAAGTGGGGGCAATCGTAGTTGAGATTTGGCCTTACCATCTTGATGTTGGAAGGGTAAGAACTATACGTAATGAATCATTTATCAGCGGTACTGTTATGACAATTGAGCTAAAGCTAAATGCCGAAGGAAACTATACAGATTAGTTTTGAAAAAATCAAAGAAACAAAATATCATCATTGTCTCCATTGCAATTATTATCATAGGAGCAATAGCAGGTTACAACTATTCAGTGGAACAAGCTAAACAAAAAGGACTCAGGTTTGGAAACGAACTTCAACAAATTCAAGAAGAAGTTAAGCAGTTGCAAACAGAATTTAATTCAAAAATCACACAGTGGGAAGAAGGAGACTTGGGTCAGCAGGAATTATCAGAATATTCACAAAATCATATTGAAAAACTGCAAAATGCGATTTTAAAATATGATGATTTAATCCCACCAAAACAATTTGCACCGTCAGTTGAATTATTCAAGCTCTCAACACAGGCACAATTAGATAGTGACAAGGAATTCATAGAATGGGTAAAAACAAGCGATGATTCTCACAATATTAGATCAGATTCATTATTACAAGAATCATTTGAGTATGAAATGATGGCTTTGGGAGAATTCAATGCAGCAAAATCAGGATTAAGATAAATTAGATATAATTATAACAAATTTAATTTCTGTAATAAATCCAATATTGGTGAAAGTTCTTTTAGAATTTCAGTTTTATCTAAGGGGATAGGTTCTGAAAATTTAATTGGAAATGTAATTGTAAGCATGTCTTGATCAGTATGAGATATTCTAATAGAATGAACAGTATTGTTGGTTTTTGCGATAAAATCTTTCCATTTTTTTAGGTGTTCTCCAACACGATTTACGTGGTTCTCTAATTCATCAATATCAATATCTAAATCAGAATCAAATAATCCAAATTTAACAAGGGGGATCATGACAAGCCCACCTAGAATTTTATCATGGTTTTTTAGCATTTGAGAAATGATTTCTGCCGAGTTTTCTTTTGGAAATATATCGCCATAATCAGGATCAAAGTACCCAGCTACGAGTTTATTAGAATCAAATATTCGAAAATATTCATCATCTAGATCTAATTTCCACAATAACTAGGCAATAGAGGATAAACAAATAAACAATTTACCACTTAAATAAACAAGGACAAGAAGAAAAACATGGCAATATCCAAAGAAAACAAAGATTTCATTGATAGTTTGATTGATTACTATATCAGTGAATCAGAGTCATATAGACAAATTGCAGAAAACTTTGCCACAGAAGTAGAGTCAATTCCAGACACAGCATTTGGAATTATTACAGGATGTGTATATTCTGGATTTTTACAGGCTTGTCAAAACCAACAACAAACCCCAGGATTGGAAGATATCAGAGAATTCAATCAAATTTTAAAGGACCGTGCACCGTTAATCAAAAAAGCAATTCTTGAACCCATCAAACAATAGTGATAAAGACGATTAAAATTATCTAAAACATAGAATTATCAGTCAATGTTGTACAAAAATAGTTAGAGTTTAATTTGATTTTATTATATCAAAAGACATGAAGATGGATGGAAGTAAAGTTATCTTTGGTTTAGGAGTATCATCTGCTGTGGCAATGGCAGTAATAGTACTTTATTTTGCAATACGTTGATAAATCAACAGATGTGATAAACAGCATTGTCAGCTACAGATGAATTCAAAATTACACAGATAATAGATAATGGTCAAATGATACAATTAACATTAATTGAAAATGTATCAACTGAGCCAATATCACAAAAACAGATGATTATTGAAAATGTTTCAAAAAAACTAGATGCCGAAACTAAAGAACAGGTCATGCCATTACTAGAGGCAATTTTACAAGCTCAGCCAACAATTAACATCAAAAGCTATCAACAAACCCAAATTACAATTGCAATGCCAAGATCAAGATATGACAATATGGGCAGACCGCAAGTTGGAAATATTATTGGAATAAACCTGAAAAAACTCTAAAGATTGGAATCTATTTCAGCAATAGAGTCTAAAGGTAATGAACAGGTAAAATCTTTACAAACAAAAACAAAAGTCTTGTCACTAAAAATTTTACCAGCAAAAAATGGAAGTTTTGCAAGATTTTCTAGTTGAGTTTTATTGTTTATTGTCACCAAAATTGATTCAGGCAAGAATTTACCAGAAAGAAACTTGCAAATTTCAGAATTTTCAGAATTAATAATTGTAATTTCAACAGGCTTTTGCAAGTATGTGTAAATTGTATTTAGCAAATAACCAAACCCAAAGGGATTTTCTGCTGCAATTTGTGCCTGAGATTCCATGATTTGAGTTGCAATTTTTAGGAATTTTTCTTCGTGGGTTAGATGGAATAATCTAAGCATTACAAGACACGAAACAGAATTGCCAGAGGGTAACGATAAATCATAATTGCTCTTTGGTCTGATGATTAATTTTTCATGATTATCAGATGTCATAAAAAAGCTGCGGGTTTCAGAATCCCAAAAGTGGTCAACGAGATAATATCCTAATTTTAAAGCCAAATCCAGATATTTTGATTCAGGTTCAATCTCAAATACATCAAGCAGTGCATTTGCAAAATAAGAATAATCTTCCAAGTATCCATTTATTTTTGCAGTATTATTTTTGTAGGTTCGTAGTAATTTGTCATCAGAGAGAAGATTTTTTTCAATAAAAGACACACAGTTTTTTGCAGCATCCAAGTATTTGGTTTCACCAGTTACACGGTATCCTTTAGCAAATGCTGTAATCATCAAAGAGTTCCAAGATGTGAGAATCTTGTCATCTAGTCCAGGAGCAACTCTTTTGGAGCGAACATTCAATAATTTTTTAGAACATCTTACAAGAATTTCACAAATTTTATCTTCAGATATGCCAAAATGAAATGCAACTGCAGAGATGTTTATGTTATTGCACAAAATACTATTACCCTCCCAATTTCCCCCATCAGTTACATCATAATATAGACAAAATAGATCAGTATCATCTCCAAGAATCTCCTTGATTTCATTTTTCCTCCACACATAGAATTTTCCTTCCACACCTTCTGAATCAGCATCGTATGCAGAAAAAAATCCGCCGTTACTTGATGTCATTTCTCGTAAGACATAACCTAGTGTTTTATGCAGAATTTCAAGATAGAAAGGATCTTTTGTAATTTGAAATGCTTCAGCATAATTCACAGGAATTAAGGCATTATCATAAAGCATCTTTTCAAAGTGAGGAACCAGCCATCTAGCATCTGTGGAATATCTATGAAATCCGCCACCAATCTGGTCAAATATACCGCCTTTAGCCATTTTATTTAGGGTTTTAAGCGCAAATTCATTAAATTTTGAAAGTCCAGTAAGTTTTGCATACCTAAACAAAAATGATACATTGGCAGCATTTGGAAATTTTGGCGCAGACCCAAATCCGCCATATGATGAATCACCGAGTTGAAATAAATTCATAGCCGCCTCATCTAAGATAGTTCTTTCTAGTTTTGATGGAACTTTTATCGTCTCTGTTTTTTGTAATGCCACAAGAAAATTATCAGCTGCTTTTTCAATATCTTTTGGTTTTTCTTTCCAAGCTTGCGCTAATTGTCTAGAAATACTTCCAAACCCAGGACGACCGTAAGAATCTAAAACAGGAAAGTAAGTTCCAACATAGAATGGTTTTTGATCAGGAGTTAGAAAAATACTCAAAGGCCATCCACCTTGTCCTGTTGCTATTTGGCAAACTTTTTGGTAAATATCGTCAAGGTCAGGTCGTTCTTCTCTGTCGACTTTGATGTTTACAAAATTCTCATTTATGAATTTGGCAACTTCCTCATTTTCAAATGACTCGTGTGCCATAACATGACACCAGTGACAAGCGCTGTATCCAACACTAAGAAAGATTGGCTTGTTTTCATCTTTTGCCTTTTTTAGAGATTCGTCATTCCAAGCATACCAATTAACAGGATTATGTGCATGTTGAAGTAAGTATGGACTGGTTTCATTTATCAGACTATTTTCTGCCACAATGAATCACATCAGTATTGGTATTTGTACCTAATTGGCATAATCTAGTAAAAAATTCCTTTGCCTTCTTCTAACTCATAAATTCGGACATTGATTTTGGCTAATAGTTTGACTTTTGATTTATGGGCTTTTTTGTCATGACTATAATCTTTTTTCTCTACTAATTCTTGCATTCGCTTTAATTGTTCTAGTGAAAGTTTTTTGAATTCATTTTTTGAGCTTGAAATAAGTTGAAGCAGAGTTATTCGTTCACGATCCTCAGCAGTGATATCTTTAGACATGTATTGCTATGAAATTAGGATCTTTATTTTTCTAATGAACGAATACTAACAAATCTTAGACTTTTTCTTATAACCACCAATCATACCTAAAATAGGCATGTCTTACATCCTGAGGTCAAACCCAGAAAATTTGTGGTCAGTCT
>JANPCQ010000199.1:0-2945 GCA_031431055.1 Nitrosarchaeum sp. | reverse complement strand
ATTTAGTATCTTGGCATAATGCTTAGTCTTGATTTTGCAGATACTGCAATTATTGATATAATTGCTACTGCTAGAATCATAACTGCGATTGTACCAAATTCTGGGACTACGAAAGTACCTACCACTTCAATTTTTTCAGCGTCTGCTGGGAACATTACTGTGACTTCATTGCCACTAATTTCCACATCATTCCATTCTTGTCCATCTACAAGTACCATAAAGATACCGCTAAGGATTGATTCGTCTGGGGTTAATGTGAGTGTTCCATCTTCATCTGCACTAATTCTAATGATAATTGAGTTATCATTATTGTTGATGCTTGCACCAGTTACCATCCCACTTGAAATACTGTATGGTACACAATAATCGCCCTTTAGATATATCTCTGAAGAACTACAATTGTCTGAGCTAGCTGAAGCTTCACCCGTTAATTCAACAAGTACTTTGTTACTTTTTTGAGAAGTTCCATAGTTGACTTTAATGGTGTATGTACCATCATGTTTCCACAATCCACCTTCTGTGCTGAGAGTCGTTTCAAAACTATTGTCATTACCAACATCTATCTGAGCAATTGTAACGACAGAATTTAATGGACTCGTAACAGTAAGTGTTATTGGAAATCCAGAAATATTTGCTACTCTACCGTATACTGTAATTTTGTCATTGTGATCATAGGTTGTTCTATCTGTCCAAACAGACACTGGCATATCCATAAGCAACATTTGATTTGCTGCCTTTCTTCCATTATCTGCTTCTTCACAACCCACACATGCTTGAGCATATGCTGATGACATGGTTAAAGTACCGACTGCAGTCAAAACGGCTAATAGCACGAACGACGTACGGTTGTTCATCTTATTTGCAAATTGAATCCGTCTCTATTTATGTATATTTAAAAAAGATTCTGGGTAATCTATGAGGCTTGATGTGAGATCTTATTCGTGTTTACTTGCGAGGCTTTATGAAAAAACATGATAAATAAACAGATTCTTTATTATACAACATATTTAGAAAATACAATATGACAGACGAGACAAAAAAGGAAAGTTCATGGGATAAAATGGTTCATGCATCATTCCGAAAAGTAGTTGCATTTGATCTGTTATGTATCGGAATGGGTATTATCATGGGAATAGGAATAGGTGTTTTCCTGATTAAAGGAGCCCCTTAACCTTTCATTACTTTGTAATTTTATTTTCTACTTGCATTCTGAATTAGCGTAATCCATTTGTTATTTCCATTAATCTTGATTCCTGCCCTATCTGCTGGTGTATCGTTGTTTAATGCCATCTGTAAATTACCCAAAATCTTAAAAAATGGAAAAAGTTGTGAATTTAGTATCTTGGCATAATGCTTAGTCTTGATTTTGCAGATACTGCAATTATTGATATAATTGCTACTGCTAGAATCATAACTGCGATTGTACCAAATTCTGGAATTACAACACCGTCTTTTATTCCGACTTCAATAGAATACTTGTATTTAGGATCGTCACCTTGTTGAGCTACAATTGTGTATTGACCATCTTGATTCCATAATGGACCTCCAGTTGTAATGTCTTTAAGAAAATGACTATTTGTATCTAGAATTGGTGCAAATTGATCAACAACAACTACGTTTCCATTTGGTGCCATTACTTTAATTGTAATACTATTGGCACTATCTGTAATTCCCATTATTGTAATTATGTTAGATCCTGCTATTGCATTTGATTCTTTAATTACCAAGCCTTTTCTTTCTGTAGATTTTGGTTCAAAAAATCCTGTTTCTAAATTGGATTCAGTTACATCCGTTTCTGAAGTCATACCATTGATTATTTCAACACGAAGTGATGCTTTATACAATGAACTTCCATGTGGACTTTGTTCCACTTTAATTGTATAAAATCCACTCTCTTTCCACAACATTGGATTTACTTTGAATTCTGTGGCAAAGTCCCCGTTTGCATCAGGTGTTAATTGACCGACACTAATTACATTCAGACTAGGAGAAATTACTGTAAATGTTATGTCTGTAATTTGTGACATTGTATGTCCACTCACTGATATAGTATCGGAACCTTCTGAGGCTATAGCTGAAACTGACATTCCTGTCTCTTGAGCAAAAGCATTCTGTTGAATTGAAGTTATTGAAATTATTGACAACGCTATTAGGGCTAATGTCATTGATGTTGTTGAACGTTTAAAACTCATTCTAATTTGGAGACGGTTACTTGGTATTTATATATATTTTTAAAAAGAGAAAAAAAGATGAATTTAGTATCTTGGCATAATGCTTAGTCTTGATTTTGCAGATACTGCAATTATTGATATAATTGCTACTGCTAGAATCATAACTGCGATTGTACCAAATTCTGGGACTACGAAAGTACCAATTATCTCGATTTCCTCAGCACCTGCTGGGAATTGTATTGTTAGTGTTCTCTCTGTAGATGTTGTTATTTCCGCAAAGTCTACTTCTTCCCCGTCTACTAAGACAAAGAATGTATCATCTTGATCACCCATCTTTGCATCAATCAAAGCTCTTGGTAATGTGATTTCAAGTGACCCATCCTGACTTGCAGTTATTGCTATTGTCAGTGAGTGTGCATCTACATCACGAGTAATACTAACAAGCTTACCACCAGTTATCTTGTAGTTGACCGTAAAGTCAGTATCAGTAACTGCCATTTTGGTTCCTCCACCTGATGTTCCTGTTGATCCACCGAATGTAAATGTGGTTTCAGCTGTTCGAGATTCGGTTCCATAGAGTACTGCAATCGTATATGTTCCTTCAGATCTCATAAGCGCTCCGCCGGCAGTTAATTCAGTACTAAATTTTTTGTCTGAATCAACGTCGACTTGGGCAATTTTTACTAGGTTGCCGTTTGGTGCTGTAACTGTGATACTGACAGGATATCCTGAAAGAAGTTCTCTTACTTCTCCCGTTACTAAGATTGTTTCACC
>JANPCQ010000198.1:0-4218 GCA_031431055.1 Nitrosarchaeum sp. | reverse complement strand
ATGCTTCTTCAGATGGGAACTTCAGACTTTGAGGAGGTAGTCAAAAGACTATTTAACAAATATAGCTACTTTTTGTATGACTGTTACGAAAAGCCAGAATATCTAAATGATACACTTAGGGAACTGTATGGAAATGCAAATACAGAGATTATAAAAAACATTGAAAGCCAGATGGAAGAACAGTCACTTCCAAAGCCAGTAAAAAAATTTCTCATCTATCTAAAGGATGAGGTTATGTGATATAATCAACATTTGTAATTAATTATAAAAACAAATTATGATACATGCTACAAACGCTAGATTAGATTATTTGATTTTTATCTATATTGTACATGTCTCCTTGTTTCAAAATAGTCACTAAAATCAATTCATGATTTTTTATAAGTTTATTTTGAAAATAAAAAACTAGTTGCTTCCTATTAGGAAGACAACGTTGGCACTGGTACTCACATCTTGATCGGATGAGAATATCGGTGTTTGAACAGCTGATTTCTCCATTCCACCATAAGCCATGTCATACATTGGCGTTGGATATGGCATTGAAAATTCAGATAAGGATATTTCCTTTACTCCAATTATTTTATAATTAAGTGGAGATAATGCCTTTCCTGCTTTTGACTGTGCATTTAGAATTGCTTTTTCTAAAAGGTCATCTTTGAGTTTAGAATAAACTTCTGGAGATAGTGAAAAAAATACACTGTCTACTCTGTTTACTCCTGCACCTACTGCACTATCAATGATTGTAGCTACACTATCAAGTTTCTCAGTTTTTACATTGATGATATTGCTTACTCTATATCCAACAAGTTCTTGGATATACTTGCCAGTTGCGGGTTCCTGATAGTTATCATACACAGGATAGATGTTAAACTGGGATGTACTGATTTCTGAATCAGTAATTCCAACTTGTTTTATAGAGTCTATCACTTTACTCATCAATTCAGAGTTTGCAGTTAGCGCATCTTTAGCAGTTTTCTCTTGAATTTCAACACCAAAACTAATGTTTACAAGATCTGGCTCTACACTTGAAATTGCAGTACCTGTAACAGATATCACTTTTTCCCTGGATGGGAATGGAGTGACCTCTTGTGCAGTTGCATTTGGTGTCGCCGAAATTGCGCCCATAGTCACAGAGACTACCAGCACAGCAATGATTGCTGTAATGATTTGTTTTGAATGTTTCATAATATACTGTACATATTTTTGTAGATAAGGTTTGATTAAATTTCAATTTAACGACAAGCATTATTAAGAGATTCAAAATTGTACTGTTTCAATGAAAGACAACATTGAAGGAGATGCCGCAGGAGACACAGTAGGAATTGCAGATAGAGTTGAAATACTATCTACTGAAGATCTAAAGCTAAAATCAATAGGGGAGATACTTAGTTCAGATTCTAGCAGAGCAATTTTAAAAATTTTATTTAACGATTCATTAACTGCAAATCAGATATCACAAAAGACCGAAATTTCATTGCCACTTGTAATTTATCATTTAAAAAAGATGCAAGAATCAGGAGTAGTAAAAATCACTAGTGTTGGGAAAAATACAAAATCACATGACATGAAGTTTTACACCGTAGACAAGCTTGCAATAGTAATCTTACCAGCAAAAATGTCAGAGCCTGCAAAGAAGAGCAAGTCTCTTTTTAATTCATTTACAAGAATTCACAGATTGGCAACACTTGGTGGTGTATCCATAGCTGCATGGTTTTCATCACAAATAATCCAAATGAGAACAGATGACGGCATGTCAGCTACTAGTCCCTTGCCACCAGATGCACCAGAGATGGCATTCAAATCAATGCCAGCTGATGAGATGGAAAGAATGTCAGAAGCTGGAGATACAATGATGCAATCAGCACCTATGATGCAAACTGACCCAATAATACAGATACTATGGTCTGCAGTAACAGTTCTAATGGTGATAGTTGCAGGTCTAGTCATCGAAGTAATAATTACAAAACGACGTAAAAATATCTCCAAACATTGAAATTTATATCAGATTAGAAAAGAATACCACAGATTGTCAAGATCAAGATATTGGAAGATTAGTGCAGATGAAATGCAAAAATTTGTCTATAATGAAGAAAAATTACTAAATTGGGAGATTAAATGCATTAGAGAACCAGACGTAGAAGCAATTTTCATTGGTATCTTCATGTATAGAAATGGCACACCATATGACTATGAATCAATCAAGGGAATTACATATTATTACAACAATATACCAAGAAATGAATTACCTTCTATCACAAGTTTCCTTCAAGAGAGATTTGGCGGAAAAGAGATGGCAAAAGGTGAGAGAATATTTCTCAAAGATTCAAAAGAAATCTATTCCAGCAAAGACATTGCAGCATTAGCAAAAAGTATGGAACAGAAATTTAAGACAAAAGCAATTATCTCCTTAGAATTTCATGATTTGAGTACGGAAGAACTCAAAAATGCAGGATTGCCAGAAGCAAAACTACTTCCAATTCCAGGCAAATAGATAAAACAGTTTAAGATAGATGAATTTAGATGTCATCAATTGAAGGTATCAATCAACATCTAGAAGAATTAAGAAAGAGAATTATGCGAATTATTATAGTAATAGGAGTAATTTTTGCATTTATAATTTCATGTCATTTATACCCAATTGATATTGCAGGGGTTCAGCTATACTATCCTGCACTAGATCCAATCAATAATGTTGCTGCACAGATTACAAATCATATGAAAAATAATTTAGTTCCAGAAGGAGTACAATTAATACAAACACAACCAGGACAAGCTCTCTTTGCCCAAATTTATGTTGGAGCACTTGTAGCGATAGTAGTTGGAATGCCCGTAATAATCAAAGAATTAGTAGGGTTCATAAAGCCTGCATTAAAAGAACGTGAAATCAAAGTTACACGCAGCATTGCACTTCCTGCATTAGCATTATTCATAACAGGTTGTGTCTTTTCATATTTTTTAGTAATTCCATACATGTTAGAATTTCTTTACATGTATGGAGATGCATCTGGATTAATCACATTTCTTAACATAATGGATTTCATTACATTTGTTTTACAATATTTACTTGCATTTGGTGTATCATTTCAAATCCCATTGATAATGCATGCATTATCAATGGCAGGAATAGTAGGCGATAAGTTTTGGAGAAAAAACATAAGATACGCCATACTAGCAATCATAGTCTTTGGTGCAATAGTTACTCCAGATGGAAGCGGGATTACCATGTGGTTTATTGCAGTACCTATGATGGCACTTTATCTCGGAGGTATGATAATAATTGAGCATAAAAAACGTAAAAAAGATTTAAATCTTAAATCATAGACTAGAGCTCAGATGACACTACAGAATATCCTACTTGCAATGCCTGGAATAAATGAGATATTGGTAATTGTAGTGCTAGCAGCAGTTGTTATCTTTGGAGCAAAGAAAATACCAGAACTAGCTAAAACTTTTGGCAAGGCAAAATCAGAGTTTGAGAAAGGTAAGATTGAAGGAGAAAAAGAGCTTAATGATTTTAAAAACAAAGAAAAAAAGCTAGACTAGTGCTTCGGCAATTACAGCAAATTCATCAATAATCTTAGAATAATCGTTTAGAACTTTGTTTTTACCAAAAAAATTAGATATTTTCATCATGCCTTTTAGCTTCCAATCAATTTCAAGAGTCAATTTTGTGCCATGTGGGATAGACTCGTATCGCTTAATGATATGAGTGCCTTTTGCATCTCCTCCAATAATAAAAATTTCATGCAAGATTGGTTCATCAATTACATGTTTTGCCATCATAACTAATTCTTGCCCAGCAATCCGCAGATGTTCTTCTACAACAGATACATTTCCGCGAACAGAGATTATTCTGATGGAGGGATAGTATTGTGGAAGAATTTTTTGAAAATTTTCATAATTTGTTGTAAGTTCAAAGATTTTTTTCCTGTCAGCCTTTATGATTTTTTCAAAAATAATTTTTGGCAATTATAATTTAAAAGTACCCCAACGAGGGTATAAACCGTGCTCTAGATCAAATTGGTCTAAACACTTTCCAACACCATGATTTACAATATCATCAATAGTTTTTGGTTTTGTGTAAAATTCTGTAACAGGTGGTAAAATTACAACACCCAATCTAGACAGCTTGAGCATATTTTCAAGATGTATTGCAGAGAGAGGAGTTTCTCTGACCATTAAAATTAGTGTTCTAGATTCCTTAATTGTAACACCAGC
>JANPCQ010000197.1:0-3814 GCA_031431055.1 Nitrosarchaeum sp. | reverse complement strand
CAGAAGGGATATTTGAATTAGTGTTAATTGATTTTGCAGATCTTACAACATTATTAAGACTGGTAGAACTTGTTGGTGTTCCAGTACATTGATTAAATGAAGCATCGCCATTTGTAAAACTAGAGATACCATTATTTCTTGGAACAGCAAAACCATCAGTTTCAGATAGTGAGATTCCAAAAACAGAGGATGCAGTATCTCTACTACAAAAAACACCAAAGTCTAAACCTTTACCAGATGTAGCAGATTGTGTAGAATCTGCTGTTTTTGCTTTGTTGACATTTGCAAAATATGCATACCAATTACCATCAGTAGATTGAACCATTCGTAAAGATTTACCATTAAGGGTTACATCAGGCTCACCTTTTCCTTCATCTGTATCTTGAAGATTAGGATCACGAATTACAACTTCAACTACCATAGAACCAGAAAAACGATTGTCAAATAGGGAATTTTCAGCCGAAACAAACAGATTTGGGTTACTTGCAGCTTCCACCTGTATAATCGGGATTAAGAACATAGAAGAGATAATTGTAAGTAAAATTATGGATTTTCTGCGTAACACAACAAAAAATATTACTTATCACAAATAATCTTGTCGCATAAATTATCTTCAGAATACTTGTAATACATGAGAGTAATTACTAAAACAGATAGAAATGTTCATTCAGAGAACAAAGGTTTTACAGATTTCACTACTAGCCATATTTTCTGCATTTATTGTGGAATTAGTTTTTGGTTTAATTTCTAACAGTCTAGGTCTGATTACAGATAGCATTCATGCGTTGCTGGACAGTGTTGTTACAGCAATACTACTTTTGGCAGCTAGAATGGCAATCAAACCTCCAGATGAAGAACATACCTATGGGCATGGAAAAATTGAAGCACTTGGAGGAATGATTGGCGGAATTGCAATTTTTCTAATAGCGGGATTTTTCATTTATGAATCAATTCAGAGATTACAGAGCCCACTACCTAGTACATTGCCAGGGATGTTTGCAATTATTGGTGGGCTATACACAATAGGGATAGATATTTTTAGAATAATTCTTCTTCGAAAATCAATTAAAAAAATTGGAGGTACAACTCTCAAAGCTGATTTTTATCATGCATTTATGGATCTTGGTTCAACAGTAGTTGCAATTGTAGGAATTGTGTTAGTATCATATGGATTCTATAATGGAGACTTTGTTGCAGCGTTAATTCTAGGAGTGGTTTTAGCAATTCTCAGTTTAAAATTAATTCACAAGACAGCACTAGAGTTGACAGATATCATATCACCAGAACTTGTAAGAAAAGTAAAAAAAATTGTTGTAAATACAGAAGGAGTGATAGGAGTTGAAGCAATTCTAATGAGAAGATCAGGGGATACAATATTTGCAGATGTTACAATATCATTAAGAGGAGATACCAGTTTTGATAGAGCACATGAAATTAGCAGTATGGCTGAAAATAATATTAAAAATAAAATGTCAAATGCAGTAATCACCATTCACTTTGAACCAGATTGGAAGAATGTTCCTCTTGACGCAAAGATTAACGATATTGCAAAAAGTGTAGACGGGGTCAAGGGAGTTCACAATATAATATCTCATAAAACCAAAGGAAAGACATACTCAAATCTACATGTAATGGTAGATAGAGAAATCAACCTATATTCTGCGCATAAAATATCAGAGGTGATAGAACAAAAAATTCAAGAAAACATACCTGAAATAGAACATGTAACTATTCATCTAGAACCATTTCTTACGGTTCCAATAAATTTAAACGTAGAAGATAAGATCACTGAAGAAAAAATAAGAGAAATTTTAAAAAAATATACAGCAATAAAAAAAATAGGCCGCATAGTTTCTCTAAATTTTGAAAATATTCTTAAAATCGACATAGATTGTTCATTTGACAAGGAATCATCTATTGAAAAAGTTCATGACTTGACATCAGAAATTGAACATGTTATAAGGACTCAGATTAAAAATGCAGTAATTACAATACATCCTGAACCTATTTGAAAAATCAAACCAAGATACTTGTAAGATACATGATCACCATTCCAACTGAAATGCCAGATATAACTGCGGCACTAGAAAGATTTTTGTCACCTTCTTCTCGTATCCACTTCAATATGATGATTATTACTTGAAATATTGCACCTGCTCCTATTGAAAGAAAAACTACAGTTGTAAATGGAGAGTAAACAAATCCACCTACCCATGCACCAAAAATAGCTGGAGCGCCAGCAATCAATCCCAATATCGCAAGCTTTCCTATCATTGCTTTTCCTAGTAATGATGATTTGTCTCGTGACAGAGGTGATGCAATTGCAATGCCCTCAGTCGTATTGTGCAAAGCAAATCCCACTATCAGAAAAGTGCTAAACGCAATAGAACCAAGACCAACAGCTGCTCCGATTGCAAGTCCTTCTCCAAAATTATGTAGTCCAATTCCTATTGCAATCATTAATGCAACTGCTAGAGGTTTTGTAATTCTAGATGATTCTGCTTTTTTTACTAATTTTTCACCAGAATAGTATAATCCAAGAAATGATAGTACAATAACTGTGGCTACAAGCAGTACACCGTTAAAGATACCAGCAAGATTTTCTTTAGATACATCTAATGCTTCTTCAATGGAATCAATAGCTAAAAATAGTAATAATCCTGCGGTAAGTGCCAAAAAGAAATGATATTTGTTTTTGCTAATCTTTTTGATAAATGGAAGCCAAAGTAATCCGATCATAACAGGTATTATTCCAACGTAAGTACCAATTATCGCAAAAAATCCAACAAGTTCAAAATTTGATTCTAATGCTGGCGCTGCAGCTTCGATCTCTTTTTCAAATCTTGTTCCATCACCTACAGTAAGTCCAATTGTATATGGTTCTGCAACATTCCAAGAAAAAGGAATTCTTACTAGTGCAGTTTCAAATCGCTCTAGAAATTTATCAGGTTCTATTGCAGCAGGTTGGATTCGATCATTAACATCTGCCATTGCTATCTCCACAGAAATTGGACCAGTGTTACGAACTGTAACATATATTTCAGAATCAATAAATTCAATTTTCTCCATAGTAATCTCTGGTAACGGTACACCTAAATCTAAAAGATCAGAGCCAGGGCCAAAAATGTAAGCTATCAAGATGATAACAAATACAAAAGGAATTGCTCCACTTGCTATGAGTTTAGCTTTTGATATTTTGTTACTAAGATCCATATTCTATTTCCGTCTGTGATTTTTGATCTAAGTTTTCCTGAACTAGAAATATTCCAATCCATCCCTTTTCGGAAAATTCTACCTTATGTGCATGGAATAAATATTTTCCAGGATATTCATATTTGAATTCCATAATTCCACGTTCAGTTTGAGATAATGTTATCATATCAGTATATGTGGAAGGAACAGTACTAGTGCCTGTAGGATAGTAATTATACAGATTTCCATGTAGGTGAAGATTGTTTATTGGATCAAATTCAACCATGTTCACTACGTATATCCTGATTAATTCATTGGTGTTAATTTGGATTGGGTGGTGTTGATAATAAAACGGAATTGTGTTCGCAGCATAAAAATTATTTTCAGTATCAAAATCAGTATCAAATCCATTTAGAACCATAACCATTTCATCAGCTGGTGGTCTTCCCTCTTTTGGATCCACAATGTATACACCATACAATCCATGTACAATGTGTTCTTCAAGTGGCATTACATGACAGTGATATGGGTGTACTCCTACAGGACCTGCGATAAACTCGTAAGTGAATTGTCCTCCACCAGGACCTACTGGCTCAAAGACTCCATCCATTTCAGCTGGATG
>JANPCQ010000196.1:0-2986 GCA_031431055.1 Nitrosarchaeum sp. | reverse complement strand
GGAACTGCAAACTGTGTATTTTTATCCGTAAATGCCGCTCGTAGCATGGCAATTGCATTATTTCCATTTCTTCCCGAATCGTCCCAAAAGATTTGGGTCCAGCTTGGTTTTTCTGGTAAAGTTAATGAAAATAAATGGGATTCAATCTCTGATATTGCAGTAAAATCTGGACATGTTTTAGGCGATGTGTCTCCATTATTTGTCAAAGTAGGAGAAGAAGATATTGCAAAATACAAAAAACAACTAGGCCCATCAGAATGAGAAAAATCATTTCAAGAATATCTACTAGGGGATACTATGATTTGAAATATGGTAAAACAATCAAAAAAAATTCCTATTTTTTATACCCAAAAAAAGATTTTGAAAAATTTATCGGCTCCAAAGAACTTGTTATAATGATTCATGGGTTGCAAAATGATAATGCAGGAGCCATTGCCAAAGTTATTTTGGCAAAAAACAGACTAACTCGTTTGGGTTATGATTTTCCAGTTATTGGATTTAGCTATGATTCCAATACTACTGGAGCTCATTTATCAAAACATGTTCAACGTGCACTTTCTACCGGGCAGATAATTGCTCAAAAAAACGGTCGTAATCTCACCGTGTTTATTGAGGATTTCAAATCTCGCAGTCCTAAAACTAAGATCCGTCTCATGGGTCACTCTTTGGGGTCACAGGTAATTCTAAGCACTGTAGAACACTTGGCAAAAAAAAGTCAAAACAATGGAATTATTGAAAGTGTTTACTTTTTTGGTGCATCTATTACAAGTGATATACCATCCTCAAAAAAATATGGAAAATTATTTGACAAAGTCATTAAAGGAAAAATTGTAAATTATTTTAGCCCCACTGATGAGGTCTTGAATTGGGCAAATAATGAGAAATTTGTTAAAGGACCACTTGGACTAAATGGTGCAGTGGGTAAAACCATTTCAAAATATCATCAAAAATTAGTTAGGCCAAAAAATCATCGATTTGTAAGCTATGCTGCAGTATTGAAATCGTTTCCGTAGATTTTGTTTTACTGTATTAGTGTGATTCATTCGTCATTCTTTTATATCTACGATTGAATTTGTATCTTATTACACCCAGATGATATGATTGTCTTATAGAAAATTAATACTGTACCATTTGAATGTCATTGATAAAAAAACTGACGATTCTGAAGAATTATCTGAATACCCGTGCTGATTAAAAGTACCTCTTGTTTTCATGCCATGTTGTTTAGTATGGTTTTTACATCGTAATGCTGCTTTTGCATTATTGGTAAAATCCATAAATTTTGTAGTCTTGGGAAAACAAGACATTGCAGCAGAATTTGGCAAAAAAGGAACCGTAACTGATCTTTCCCTTTATGATAGAAAAGAATCAGACATCATCAAAACTTGGGTGACTCCCAGTGGCTTTCCTGACAAAATTCAACCTCTTTTGCAGGCAATCAATCTTGCAGAATATGTAATATTTCATGTTGATAAACTTGATAAATTTACTGGAGAGCAAATCATTGCACTTGATACCCTCAAAAAAGACAAAGGAATTTTATCTCATACTTTTGATGTCGATGAATCAAAATTAAATTCCATGATAAAGGGAACAGTTGTTGAAAAATATCTCAAAGTAGATCAAGATAAACTCAAAGAAGAAATGGACAAGATTCAACCAATCTCAAATAATGATCCACCTAAACTGGTAATTGACCACTGCTTTGATGTTAAAGGTGTTGGTACTGTGATTCTTGGCAAAGTAACTAGTGGAAAAATCAAACAATATGACAATCTCAAATTGTATCCTGCAGGAATAGATGTAATGATAAAATCAATTCAGATGCATGATGATCCTGTTGAGGAATCAATCTGTCCTGCAAGAGTTGGCTTGGCAGTAAAGGGTGCAAAACCTGACGAAGTCGGAAGGGGTGATGTTATTGCTCAAGCAGGTACAGTTGATGTAAAATCTGAAATTGAACTTGATTTTACAAAGAGTCCATTTTATAAAACTGACATTGCTCAAAATCAAGGATGTCTTGTAAGTGTAGGTCTGCAAATAAAGGCCGCAAAATTCTCATCTATCACACCGCTAAAACTAACATTTGAAAAACCAATAGTTTGCAATTCTGGTGATATTGCAGTAATTCTAAAACCTGAATCAACTAGCATTAGAATTCTGGGTAGCGGTTCAATCAAATAGACGGATTTAATTAAATCAAAATTTATCATATTTTATGCGCGGATTAATGATGGGCAGGTTTCAGCCATTTCATTTGGGACATTTAGGTTTGGTAAAACAAATTCTTGATGAATGCGATGAGGTAATTATCGCAATAACTAGTTCTCAATTCAATTATTTGGAAAAAGATCCTTTTACAGCTGGAGAAAGAATTGAAATGATACATGACTCATTAAAAGAATCTGACATTGATTTATCGCGATGTTTTATTATATCAATAGAAAACCAGTTCAATATTGCAACATGGGCATCTTATCTCAAAGCTGCATTGCCTCATTTTGATAAAGTGTACAGCGGAAATGATTATGTCAAAATGTTACTGGCAGATTCTAACATTAATGTAGTCACACCAAAATTCCTAGACAGAGCACAATACAATGCAACTAATATTAGATTAATGATAATATCTGATGATAACTGGCAAAATCTAGTTCCAAATGCAGTTGTTAAATTTTTGCAAAAAATTAACGGCAAACAAAGACTGGATGTAATATCCAAATCTGATACAAAACCAACTGAACATTAATGGAACCAATACGTGCTTGCCCCATTTGTCCAGAATGTGGCTCAAAGAGATTCAAACGACTACCTGGCAATACGGTCACAGTGAAATGTCGTGGTTGCAACAAAATAATCACAATTTAAAATTATTAGTTAATATTTGCAGTATTCTGAGGTGATATCATGGCAAAAACATGGAAAGATAATGACATCAGTTTAGCTCCGCTAAAAGATCAAACTATTGCCGTACTTGGTTACGGAA
>JANPCQ010000195.1:0-1971 GCA_031431055.1 Nitrosarchaeum sp. | reverse complement strand
TGATAAATCCATCAAAGGTAGCATTCTAGTATTTCCAAACGGTGTTGGAAGCAGCGTAGGTGCATATACTATCTACTCTATCAAATCTAATAATTCTGCACCACTTGCAATGATTTGTCAAAAAGCTCATGATTTTTGTCACTAATTATTCCGGTTTTTTTATCAACCATACCTAGAAAATTAATTGGATATTGTGATTTTAGAATTATTCCTTGTGTTTTTCCTTGAACTAGGATTTTCATCTTGTCTCATCTTCAATTATTTGAGAGAGTGATTTTAAATTGACATCTACGCCGTTAGAATTTTTCAAATAGTACGCTCCTTTGATGCTGTTTGTGGTGACTGAATCAACATTATCTTTACTTATCAAAGGAGTAAGACATGTGCAGCAATCAGCAAGAATCTCACATCCGGCTCTTTCCAGCTCATTAGTGTAGCCAATTTTTCGTGCTTGCTCCTTTACTGGTCTAGGACAAAATATCATACATCTTTTTTTAAAGGAGCGGCCCTTTAGTTTACTGGTAAGATCAGAGATTTCTTCTAGACCTAATTGAGGACTACCAAGTGTGATTAGATCACCTTTTTCTGCAGTATTTAGTTCATCATGAATTTCATTCATCTCTTTTTTATCAAAATCTACTTTTTCACAACCAGGATCTCCGTCACCAAAAAGAAATTTAGCACATGTGCCCGAAGTTCCCATTCCACCACACAGTGCTTTGCAGCTACGTCTGTCCATTTCTCTGACACCGGATATATTTACAGAATTGTTTCCAACTTTGCCTGCAAAAAATCCAAGCATTCCATATGTCAGCTCATTTGGATTATCTACCTTCATTCTAATTGTTAGATCTGGAGAATCTTCTTTTCTTAGTGAAGAGTATGGACTTTTTCCAGTAATTGCACTTGCAAGTGCGCTAAATGAGCTCTCTTTGTTAGTTTTTAGATTATCAAATGAATTTGCGTGAATTGCGGCATTGCTTTCTGCAAAAGATACTTGTGTTCCTTCTTTTGGGATATCAAAAATTTCGTATGGAATACAGGAAAATGATGGAGTTACTCCCATTGTTTCATATGATTTTCTAATGGAGAGTTGTTTTGAAATAAAATTATCATTCAGATTATAATTTGATACATTATCAATGTCAAACCCCATTGGATTAAGAGTGGTTTTGACTTTGACTCTAGCATTTTTACTAATACCAGATAAAAATTCCTCGCCTGCATCTCCAATTGTATTATAGTTTACACCAGAAAGATGTGCCCATTCAATAGGGATTAATTTCTCTGCGTCTGTTGCCTCACCTGTTGCAACTAAAATTCTGTATGCCATCTGCATAATTTCGCCTTGTTCACCTTTTAGTGCAGATTCTTCTTCTTTTGTTAACTCCAACAGTACTAGTTTGACTATTACAGATATAATACTTGTACGTAAAATTCCATACAGAGATGCAAAAAATTCTTCGTGGAATGATGGATACTATGATTTCTGTAAAACCTCCAAGAATGACTGCATTAAGAGAGCTACACGAAGCAGAGACAGGATCATTTAGCATTTTAATTGGAACAATACTTTCAGCAAGAACAAAAGATGAGACTACAACAAAAGCAGTCAAAGCATTATTTTCAAGATACAAAAATGTAAAGGAGCTTGCCAATGCAAAGACAAAAGATGTTGAGAAAATTATAAAGTCAATTGGTTTCTATCATGTAAAATCAAAAAGAATAATTGAGGTTGCTAAAATTATTAATTCCAAGTACAAAGGAAAAGTTCCAGATAGTTTAGAAAAATTAATAGAACTACCAGGAGTTGGAAGAAAGACTGCAAATTGTGTACTAGTTTATGCATTTGACAAACCAGCTATTCCAGTAGATATCCATGTTCATAGAATCTCAAATAGATTGGGATTAGTAGATACAAAAACTCCTGAAGATACAGAGCAGGAACTAATGAGAAAGATTCCAAAAAAA
>JANPCQ010000194.1:0-3243 GCA_031431055.1 Nitrosarchaeum sp. | reverse complement strand
GAAACAGGTTCCATTTCATTTGATGAAGATCTTAATGATTTTGTTGCGGAAGGCGTTGAAGCAATGGTTCCATACAAAGGAACCGTAACTGATATTTTAAAACAATTAACTGGTGGTGTACGTTCAGGATTGAGTTATTGTGGAGCGCACACAATTCCACAGATGCAAGCAAATGCAGAATTTATCAAAATGTCTGGGGCTGGATTTGCTGAAAGCCAACCACATGACGTATCTCTGATGTAGTTAATTTTTTAAGCAGTATCATAAATCACTCTTTTGTGTTATCAAAGAGAACTATTATTGGAATTATTGTAGGTAGTGTTATTATTACAATTGGCGCTTTTTCTTTGACTCAACATATAGGAATAATAACAATAAATGAAAATTATACTGTTGC
Organism: Nitrosarchaeum sp.; assembly: GCA_031431055.1. Lineage (GTDB taxonomy): Archaea > Thermoproteota > Nitrososphaeria > Nitrososphaerales > Nitrosopumilaceae > Nitrosarchaeum. The sequence goes on along the minus strand of JANPCQ010000194.1, from coordinate 2,846 downwards.
AATTGGAGATTCTGTTCTCTATACTATTCCAGCACCTGCACATACCCCACAATCTATAACAATTTCAGGAGATGCATTTAATGCAACTTTGACAAGTCCTGGAGATGGTTTACAAATTCCAAGATCATCATATCAGAAAGAACTATCCCTTGAGTGGATTCATTTGGTTGATGGAGAAACTAAGATCCAAATTCAAAATACTGGTAATCAAGAACTGCAAATTACAGGCGTATTAATTAGAAATTCTGATCCTATCTGGATTACTTATGATATTATGGTAATTACTTCAGGTATGGTCATTATTGGATTTAGTATGGGCTTTACTTTAAGAAAGCCAAAAGGATTCTAGTTTAGTTTTGCTGAAGGATAAGATCCTAGGATTTTCATGAATAGTGTTTCGTGATTGATTTTCTCTAACATCTCTGCAATTCTTGGATTTTTTGCATGACCTTCAAAATCTACATAGAAATTATACTCCCAAGTATTTGTCTTGGTTGGTCGTGATTCAATTTTAGTTAAATTGACCTTATAATTATGAAAGTTTTCTATGATTCTGTGAAGAGAACCAGGTTCATGCTTTATGGAAAAAATTATTGATGTCTTGTCCTTTCCAGTTTCTTCCTTGTTGTTTTTTGATAATATCAAAAATCTAGTGTAATTATTCAAATTATTTGCAATGTTTTCTGATATTACAGGCACATTGTAGATCTCAGATGCATTCTTACTGGCAATACATGCTATATTTTTTTTGTTTAATTCTTTGATAATCTTCACACTTCCTGCTGTGTCATATGTGGGAACTGTTTTCATGTTATGTTTTTCAATAAAGTTTCGACACTGTCCTAATGCTTGTGGATGAGAATACACAGTTTCTATCTCTTCCAAAGTTTCTGTTCCTATCAAACAATGTTCAATTCTATGATAAGTTTCACCTATTACATTAAGTGATGTTGAATACAATAAATCATAACTCTCTCCGACACTACCTTCCAATGAATTTTCTACCGGCAAAATAGAATACTCTGTTTTGTCTAGTGTAGTATTTTCTAAAACTTCTGCGAAGGTTGGAAGAGGAACTGTTTGAATTTCTCTGTTAAAAAATGCTCTAGCTGCTGCCTCACTATATGCACCTCGTTCACCTTGGAACGAAACACGTATCATTTTTTACTCTCTCAGCTTTACGAAATCACTGTTACCAAAATTTGCTGAAAGTTTTCTTTCATCAATCCAAGCACATTCTGTACATTTTATGGCATCACGCATTTGGACTACTTTTCCACCACACTTTCTACATTTTGTAAATAATACCCCCAAGTGTGACTCTTCAATTGCTGCATGAATTGTGCCATTTAGGTGATTTAGAATCTTTAATGTAACAATATCGTTTACTAAGGCCACATTCTTTTTTCTAAGATTTCTTGTTGAACAAATACATTCAACTTTTGATGTTGTTGGTTTGCCATTAATGTAATCAATTGATACTGCTATCATAGAAGACATAACTGCAGCTACCGTTCCTATTATGATATCTCCTATTTTTGGAATGGATATCATCTTTGGATGCTTTATGTTTGCAATTCGTGTTTCTTTATTGAGATCTGTCTTACCTACAGTTGCTGCACGAACCATGTCTCCATCGTCAAAAGTATTGTATCCTGCTTCATATTCTTCAATTGATGCTATTTTGTCTCCAGGCAATACAGCAATTTCAGACATGCTGTGTTTTTTGGTGTTATGATTATAATTGTTTGTGGTCTTAAGGCATTATTGACAAATCATATAACCAGAAAAAATTCAAAACAATCATGAAAGCCCTAGTGTATGATAGCTATACTACAGATGATGATTTTTCTAAAATTTTAAAAATTAAAGACATTCCTGAACCTGAACCAAAACACAATGAAGTTATTTTCAAAGTAAAAAGTGCATCTTTGAATTATGATGATATTTGGGGAATGAGAGGAAAACCTCTGGCTGTACCTTTACCTCACATATCAGGTACAGATGCTGCAGGCGAAGTAATTGCAATAGGTCAAGATGTAAAAAATATCAAAATTGGTGATAGAGTTGTTTCTCATGGAAACATGTCATGTCGAATCTGTAAATCATGTACCAGTGGAAAAGAATATGATTGCAGACAGAGAAAAATTTGGGGATTTGAAACCGGTCCACTTTGGGGAGGATATTGTGAAGTTACTCATTTGCCAGAAGTTAATGTCGTAAAAATTCCTGATAATGTCACATATGATTCTGCAGCAGCTGCTTCAATGACTCTGTTGACATCATGGCATATGCTAGTTGGAAGAGCAAAAATTCAACCAGGACAACTAGTTTTGATTATGGGTGGAGGTTCTGGAGTCGGAAATTATGGAATTCAAATCGCTAAATTATTTGGTTGTACTGTAATTGCCACAGCTAGTCCAGATAAATTAGATAAATTATTAGAATTAGGAGCTGATTATGCAATAGATCATAGAAAAGAAGACTGGCATAAGGAAGTCCGTGATATCTCTAAAAAAATAATCAAGCCTTTTGGAGATGTAACTGGAGTAGATGTAATTTTTGAGCACATTGGTGGCTCGCATTGGAATAAGGAATTGACTTTGTTAAAGTATGGTGCAACAATTGTTACAACTGGAGCAACAACTGGTTATGATGCTAAAACAGATTTACGCCATATTTTTTTCAAAGGTATCAATATTTTAGGCTCAACTCAAGGAACTAGGGCTGAATTAGAGCAAGCTTTGTACTGGATGTCTCAAGGCAAAATTAAATCCGTCATTGACTCTGTTTATTCATTTGAGCAAGCAGCCGAAGCTCATACAAAGATGTTAACTGGAAAAGGA
>JANPCQ010000193.1:0-8965 GCA_031431055.1 Nitrosarchaeum sp. | reverse complement strand
TTTATCTTGGATGCAATAGTTAAAAACAGTTTAATATCCAAATTCATCCCTTAGGATTGTTGCAGTTATAGTACAGTTTGGTTAATATTCGAGCTTGCCAAGTTCGTGACCCGGGTTCAAATCCCGGTAACTGCACCATTTATTTTTAATTATTTTGTACCAACCCACGTTCGATAATCTCTAATGCATTTTCAGCTTTTTCAGGTCTAGGTAGCTGAATCATAAAGACATTATCTTTTCCATAATGAGATTTTGGTGATGAAAGTGCAAGCATTGAAGTTTTTGCAAGAGATTGAAAAAACGATAGATCCTTGTTTGCGTTGATTAGTAGTTTTTCAACAATTTCACCTTGAGAAAAAGTCAAAACAATTTCCACAAAAACATGGCCCAATCCATCTTGCAATATGTTAAGATCAGTATTAATTGCAAGAGATTTCCCAGCAACTTTGGATATTATTTCATCGTATTTTCTTTCATCTAAAATTATACATGGAATATCCTTACCATCAAAATCAAATGTGGTCACACCATCATGGACTTGTTCAGATAATTTTTTGAGTTCATCAGACATTTTTCTTTTCCAACATTGGAACCACTTTATCACCTGCCTTTATCATAAATGGTGAGAGAAACGCAGTGATGATGGAAATCACACCTACTAGTGGGAACAAAAATGTACTTACTGCCCCAATATCAACTCCAGTTTTTATTATAACAATTGAAAATTCACCTCTGGGAGCAGCTAATGTGAATGCAGAACGAACAGATTTGCCACGTTTTTGACGAAATAAAAAGTTGCCAAGCAGATTACCTCCAAACTTCATGCCAATTGCAACCGCAATTAGTGCAATAGCTATAAAGATATAATTTTGAAGTTGAGACACATCCATCAGAGCACCAACTGAGACAAAGAAGATGGCCACAAACATATCTTTAATGGGACTTGCCAAGAGTTTGGAAACTTCAGACGATTTGGATTCAGCAACGAGTACACCTGCAAGAAAGGCACCTATGGCAACGGACAACCCAACAATATTTGCCAACAATGCATAGCCAAAACATACTCCAAGAACACTCAATAATAAAATTTCATGGTGTTCAGATGCAGCAACTCTATCAATTAATGGTGTGATAACTCTTGTTCCAATTGTAAATGTACCAACAATCAAGCCTGTTGCAACAATGACTAGAATCAAAATAGATTCTATAGATACAGTTCCAACTAAAGCAATTGATTGTAAAGAGGAGATTAAAATGACAGCAATTACATCTTCTACAATTAATATTCCCAATACAAGAATTGTAGATTCTCTTTTTATTCGTCCCATCTCTTCTAAAATCTTTACAATAACAGCAGTACTAGAAATTGAAAGTGCTGCAGCAATAAATAAAGAATCCATAGAATTCAATCCAAGCGAAATTGCAGCATAAAAAATTGCGCCTAATGTTGTAAACAAACCAATAGTACCTACACCAATTGCGATTCTTCCAATACTTTTGATTTTGGCATAAGGAAATTCAATCCCAATTACAAAAAGAAGTAAAATGACTCCTATTTCAGAAAACAGATTCAATGCAGACATGTCGGTTAAAATTCCTACTCCGTCCAACATATCAGAAGGACGACCACCTGGAGGAAGAATCCAAGACCAAAGAGGCGATAAAGGTCCCAACAGCATACCTGCAAAAAGATATCCAATGATGAGGGGTTGTTTTATTTTAAAGAATGCGAGAGTTACAATTGCACCAATAATCATGATAAAAGCTAAATCAGTAACAAATGAAGTGCGAGGAATGTGAGTAATCTGATCAACAAAACCAGTTGCAATTTGATTCAAAATAATATGAATTCCAGATGGATCAATCTGAAGTATAGAATTATCCACAGTGTCATTTAACAAATTTGTTTAAAACAGTTGCTCACAAATCCAACAAACGAAAATAGATTTTTTAATTTAACATAACTTTTATGTGAATTTATTATGTTTTGAACCTCTTTATGCCTAGTTATCATTGATCTAAATGCAGAATGATGAGTAGGTCAGCTGAAAATAGTGTAGAGAAATGACCTGGGGTATCTGACTGCATAATTGGTAACGTCACAATTACCTAAACATTAATAGTACGGTACCATACCGTACTATATGATTCAATGTGAATATTGTCCAAGAGGATTTATTGACACAGCAATTGGACTAGCTGAAAAGACCTTTCATGAGTTACTTCATGAACCAGAAGTTGTCAACAAGTAACTCTTTACATTTTTTATTTTACACCTAACTTTTTTATCATCAGTTTTATTATTATTAGATATGGCTACCAAAGAAACAAAGAAAAAACACAAAGTTTCAGATAAAACAAAAAAGGCCATAAAACGTGAACCTACATCAGCTGCAATACTAAAGAAAGTAGCATCAGTATCAGATTCCAGCAAGGCATTACAAAAAGAAATCAAAGTAATGTCAAAGATTTTTGGCGATAATCAAAAAGTCCTCGTTTCTATGAAAGAAATGATTGACACATTAACTTCAACATTAGAAAGCATACAGAAACAATCAAAGCAAATAGACATTCTAGAAGATGACACACAGAAACTTTATGCAGGACTAAATCATGTAAGAACCCAATCGAATTTAGTTACAAAAATCAAGGATCAAACGGTAAGACTACAAGAAGAAGTAAACAAAATAAACGAATTACAAAAATCATCTCCAAAGACTCAGGAATTATCACGGCAAGTAGAAGACAGCATGAATTCCATGAGAAACAATTCACAAATGATAATAAAAATAGCACAAAGAATTGACGAAGTAAGAGACGATCTTAGAAAAGTATCTGGAAAAACAGATTCATTTTTAGACATTGGTAAAGAGATGGAAAATCTAAAAAATAGTGTTGAAGGAATAATTAAAAAAACAGGTAGCACTGAAGTGAGCTCTCAAGTAATTTCTAGCTTAAATCAAGAACTTGGAAAAATCAAAGACAATGTAAATTCAGCATCAAAACTGAGTTTAGAATTAGGCGCAATTAAAATTGCAATTGATGCGATTGCTGGAAAAGCCTCAAAAATTGATTCTTTAGGAGGAGTCATAGAAGGATTAAAGCAGCAGTTTGCCACAATTGCCGCAAATGTAGATTCTGCAGCATTTGTAGGAGAGGGATTAAGATCAGTCCAAGAAGATTTTTCAAATTTCAAAAAGAATGTTTTTGAGAAAACAGGTAGCATAGAACAAAAAATTTCATCCGTATCAGATATTTTAAAACGACAAGATGCATCTACAGTGGAATTTCACAGAAAATCAGATAAAATATTTGAAGAAATGCAATCAGTCAAAAATGTTACAAACAAGACATCCAAAGAATCATCAAAAGAAATGATGGCATTGTTAAAGCTATCAGAATATCAATCAAACATAAGAATGCATTCAGAATCAAAGTATGGAGATATAAAAGAGCTTGAAAACATGGCATCACAAACAGCAGAGATTGTGAATTTATTTGATAGATTATCAATAGAAGCAGGAGAAAAAATTCCACTACCATATGAAGTCCGACAATGGGCAATCAGCAAAATTTTGGACTGTGCAGACAAATGGGAGATTAGATTTAGTGATATCTTTGCAATTTTGATAAATACAATTGGTAAAGACTTACTAAAAGAATCAATCAGAATTCAACAGATTAGAGATATTTACGGTATTAGAGCTGTAGATGAAATACGAAACGAGTTGAATATTTCCTAAATGCCGGCTGCTTCATCAAATGCAGTTAGTTGATCTTTCTTTCGTTTTAGAGCTGCAAAGATTCCTAAAATTGCAGCTATCCACATTGTACTAAATACAATATTAGATACGCTAACAAACATGTATGGTGTGGCGTCCATAATATTTTGACGTATTGCAAAAGCACGTTCGCCAATGTTAGTCATGCCGGTTTGAAATGCAGCATTGTCTTCTGATATTCCAGAAATAGTTTCAGCATTTGCAATCATATTATCAACATCACGTTCTATTCGAAGAAAACTTGTAGATTCTGTAGGAAAGACCCAAACAGGGTTTTTACTTTCAGGTAATTTTTCCATAACAATTGCCAAATCTTGTTTAATTGCCGTTAAGTGAGTTTTAATTGAAACCGGATCAGCTGAACCAAGTATGCCATCTAAATTTCCACGTATTCTATCAAGAGGATAAACATCAGCATGATATCCATTGATTGCCATAAATCCTCCAAAAATGATAATTGCAACTACTCCAATCATTGAAAGTTGATATGTTCTTTTTGCCATTTTTTCTATCTTGGTTAAAACAGGAATATTGCCGGATTTAATTCTTTTAAATCTTGTATGAGAGAGGCTCATGTAGGAGATATAAAAAAAGCCAACAGTTTGTAGCCCAATAATAGGTGCAAAAACAGGATTATTGGAAAATATAGAAATCAAAATTCCCATTAGTCCATAGATACCAAAAAAGATCTCAAGTAATGTGGTTTTTGTAAAAGGTAAATTGTATGCTTTATCTCTCCAATTATCTTCTTTGTTAATAATTCCATATTTTGGAGTTCTTAGAAATTCATTTTTCTTTCCAAAAACAGCATCAAACACAGCTACGCTGTTATTTACAGACATTCCGGCATTGTAAACAAGTAATGTAGGCAAAATCTTTGCTTTTGATTTCCAAGATTTATGATACATACTTTGAATTATCACAATGTATGCACCAGGGCCCATGACAAGATATGCAGCAATTGTCAATGCAGGAATAAAACTAACAAGATAAAGATTCATGTTTGAAGCTAAAAGTACAGGTAATGCAAGAAATTGTACCAACATTAATGGGTAAACAATATGACGTGTTAGTTGGACAAATGCTTGGATTTTTGCTTCTACTGAAACTTTACGTTTGATCACAATGTCTGCTAATAATTTAATTGCACATTGGATAGAGCCTTTGGCCCAACGAAATTGTTGTCTTTTAGCTGCATTCATTTGAACAGGAAGTTCAGCATCAACTACAATATCAGGTAAAAAAACACATTTCCATCCTTTCATCTGAGCTCGATAACTTAGATCAAGATCTTCAACAAGTGTAGCAGTGTGCCATCCACCAGCATCTTCTATACAAGCACATTTCCAGATTCCGGCAGTGCCATTAAAATTCATAAATAAATTAGAATTACTTTTAGCTTTTTGTTCAATTAAAAAATGAAAGTCAAGACTGAGTGCTTGTGCTTGAGTAATTGCAGAATAGTTTTCATTTATATGCCCCCAACGACATTGAACGAATCCAATATTAGATTTAGAAAAGTGAGGAATCGCTCTTTTTAGAAACCAATTTGGTGGAATAAAATCAGCATCAAAAATTGCTACAAATTCTGTATCAGTAGTTTGCATTGCATGTTTCAAAGCACCTGCTTTGTACCCTTTTCTTGTACCACGTCGTATATGGTCAATTTGAAATCCTTGTTCTTTGTATTTAGCAACAACATCAGATAAAAGATCCACTGTTTCATCATCAGAATCATCTAAAACCATTATCCTCATCTTTTCTTTTGGATAATCCATCATACACACTGCATCAACTAGTCTCTTTGCAACATACTTTTCATTGTATATTGGTAATTGAATAGTAACGGATGGAGTTCCCACATTAGCAGTAGAAAGAATTTCTTTTCGCTTTATTGAGAGATATGTTAGATAATAGAAATTACAGGTGTAAGCAGAAATAATAATTGCAGATACAATAAACAGATCAAAAATAAATTGAGTAAATGAATTAAGTGCCATTGTCTAGTTTCCCAAAATGCCTGGTCACTATTTATACTTGCAAAGTAATTTACTTATTTTTTCTCAAAGATCTTTATTGCTTGTGGTGGACAAACACCTTCACATGCAAGACAAAATATACAATCAGGCTCTTTTGACATTAGTGGTTTTTTCCCAGAGCCAGGATTTCCAGGAGTGTCAAACCATTCATAGACTCCAACTGGACATGCTTCGATACATGCACCGTCTGCAATACAAATATCATAATCAACAGATACGAATTCGCCCCAGACACCAAGAATTCCATTGTTGGTGCCTCTTCTACCCCAAGTCTTGATTGTGTATCCATTTGCATCAAATGGAGAAGAGGGTTTCATTTTAGATTTGTAAGTAATATCGATTGGTCCAGGTTTTGCTCCATCTGGGATTTCGATTTCACCGCCATCATCTTCAGCAATTTCATCTGTAGCTTCAATTGCTTTAGGTTTAGCATTAAGAACAATTTTTGCAAGAGGAGTAAGCTCTTCTAGTCTCTGTATTGCTCCAGAGTGATTAAGCTTTTCTGCTTTTGCAAGATAAGAAATCATCTTATCAGCCAATATTGTATTACGTAAGATAGTATCAATAACCATTTTTGCAAAATGATCTGCCTTTTTTCTATAATCTTTAACCCAGTTTGGATCGCCAAATTTTTCAATTGGAAAAATTTGATAAATAATATCAACTACTTCACCACTAACAATTTCGACAGTTACAGACAACTCTACTTCTTCATACCCTTTTGCGTCAGAATCTTTCATGTTTTGTTCTTTCCAACGATATGTTGCAAATACTCTATCAGCATAAGCATCCATTTCAAATGCTTTTTTCAGACCGTCGTGTACAGATTTAATTTCTAGAGGATCTTCAAGTTTTATTGGCAATCTATAAAGTCCAAGTTTGAAGCCATGAAGAGGATATACACCACGTTTTGCAGTTGGTGCTTCCATTGTCCAAACTCGATCTTTTAGAAGTAATGACATTCAGTTTCAGTAGATTGATTTTATTTAAAAAGGTTATCAGTCACTGTCATCTGGACACGTAAGCTTCCGAAGCTCAGTATATTTTTTTTCCATTGCTTCAGCATATTCTGAGATTTTTTTGAGATCAAACAGGGCTTTTGAAAAATACCAGCGAATTGGGACCCAATGTCCAATTCCATCCATATCGTGAATCATGCCTTTGTCGGCTTTGACGTTTAGTTTTTCATCGATGGATGTGTCCTTTACTGTAAGACCTCTTTTTGTTTTATCTTCCATGATAAAATCAGTATCACCGTCTTTAATGTAATAAAATGAGCCGTTCTTTAGTACAGGAAGGTCTAATGACAATTTATTTTTCCACAGGATTTCCTATCATGTTACCCCATTCAGTCCAAGAACCATCATAGTTTCGAACTTTGGAATAACCTAGTAGATATTTTAGAACGAACCAACTATGAGATGATCTTTCTCCAATTCTACAATAACAGATAACGTCTTTGTCTGGTGTAACACCTTTTGATTCATAATTTTGTTTAAGATCTGCTACAGACTTGAATGTCCCATCAGCGTCATTTACAGCAGTTGCCCATGGAATATTATTTGCTTTAGGAATATGTCCACCTCTTTGTGCATGTTCCATTGGATATTCAGGAGGTGCTGTAATTTCTCCAGAGAATTCTTTTGGAGATCTTACATCAACCATCACAGTGTCTTCTCGTACTAATGCTCTACTAACATCAAACAGATAAGCTCTGAGTCCTTCATCAGGGGGTTGTGCTTTGTATGTAGTTAAAGCAAGTCGTGGTTCTTCTGTAGTATATTCTTTATTTTCTAATTCCCATTTTTTTCTCCCGCCATCCATAATTTTTAGATTTTCATGACCATAATATTTGAAAACCCAGAAAACAAATGCCGCAAACCAATTATTAAAATCACCATAAAGAATTACTTCGGTATCTTCACGTATACCATTTTTAGACATTAATGTCTCAAATTGTTTTTTATTAATAATGTCTCTAGTTATAGGATCATTAATGTCTCGTTTCCACCAAATTAAGCTGGCTCCTTTAATGTGACCTTTTTGATATCCGTTTACTGGATCATAATCAACTTCAACGAATTTTCTATTTTCATTTGGGAGATTTTTTGACACCCAATCTGTATCTACTAAAACTTCTGGGTGTGCGTAATTCATGTTATTTTACAAATTTGTATTCATACTTATTTGTGTTTACAATAAATTAAATAAAAAATATCTTTTTAACCAAATGAGACTTAGGAGAACTACTTGAAACTTCAAAAAGTTGCAGTAGTTAGTAAAGTAGGTTCAAAAGAGTCAGAAGATGCAGCAAAAAATGTTGCAAAAAAGTTTCTAGCAAAAAAATCCACGGTATTTACAATTTCCCCCATAGAAGTGGAAGGTGCAAAAAAAGTAGAGACACTAGAGGAGTTGAAAAAAGAAAAACTGGATCTAGTAATTACATTAGGAGGAGATGGAACAACTCTAAGAGTTTTCAGATATCTTGAAAATGATACTCCAATTCTAACAATTAATGTAGGCGGAAATAGGGGCATATTATCTGAGATAACAATTGATGAAATAGATGATGCAATTGATAAAATTCTAAAAGATAAATTCTTTTTAGATAAACGAACCAGAGTTGTTGCTTCATGTGGAGGTAAAGAATTTCCACCAGCATTAAATGAGATTTACATTTGTAGAACCAATCTTACAAAAACTGCCGAAATTGAGATAAAATTTCAAGATGATACAGTCAAACAAAAAATGGACGGGGTCATAATTGCCACTCCAAGTGGCTCAACAGGTCACTCGTTTTCTTTAGGTGGTCCTATTCTTCATGAAAGTTTAGATGTTTTGATCATAACACCAGTTGCTCCAGTTTACAGATTAGAATCAATTGTGGTACCAGATGAAAAAATAGAAATAATATCATCGCAGGACTGTAGTATAGTTATGGATGCGCAGGTAGTAAAGTCGGTAGGCTATGGAGAACCGATAATTATAAAAAAGTATAGAACCCCAGCAGTCTTTGTTAGATTGAAGAAACGAGGACTGAGACAGATGAGTAAACTTGGATTTTAGAATATTAGACGCGAGTGCATTTTATGCAGGAGTTCCATTTGGATCAGCTAATGATTGTTATACAACATCTCTTGTTTA
>JANPCQ010000192.1:0-6364 GCA_031431055.1 Nitrosarchaeum sp. | reverse complement strand
GTAATGTCGTCTGGTCTAGATTGAAGAATCTTGAAGAACTCTTTTAGTGATTTTTCGTGATACCCAGAATTACTTAGAGCAATGGCCTTCATTTTTAATGTGGATAAATTATTTGGGGCCAACTCTAAAATATCGTCATAGATTACAATTGCTTCGTTGTATTCTCCTTTCACAAAGTGTTCATTGGCCTGTTTGAACATTATCTGTGCGTCACTTGAATTCTGCGCAAACACAGGAACTGAAATGAAACTAGAAAATAGTAAAATTACACCTAGAAAAGCACGAATCATCAATGTATTTGATGTTTTGATTTCAGATATATTTTATTTCCATTTTATGACAAATTATATCTATTGGCATGTTGCTGTCATTTTTAGTTCAAAATTCTGTTTAATTCTATTAGCAAATCTTTAATCTTTTAACAAATACAAGTTTTTAGATTGAGTAAGCTCGGCGTAGGCAAAATTATCTATGAATTTAGCAAGAAAATTCAAGACATCAAGTCAGAATTAGATGAATTAGGAGGTCCCACTTCAGACATGCCTGAATTAATTACTTCTGCTAACCTTTTACGCTCAAATGAGTATCTTACCAAAGTATCTCAAAAGCAGTCTGAGTTACTATCTGCATACGGTCAGTATTCTAAGGTACTAGAAGACATGATTACAGTGGTTTTTGATATCCAAAATGATCTCAAACACATCCTAAGGGAACAATCTACTCTTATCTCAAATAGAAAGTCTAGAAAATACTCTATATCAAAAAACAAGAAAAAATCTACAACTAAAAGAAAATCCCCTGTATCAAAAAACAAGAAAAAATCTACAACTAAAAGAAAATCCTCAAAAAAATAATATGAATTCCATTTATGTCATTTTGAAATATGTGTGATGTCTCCTGAAGTAATTCGTCTGTTTTTCTTATTTTCTGATATGACTAACGCTCCATCGTCATCTATTTTGATTGCCTTGCCTCTGATTTTCCCCTCCTCTGTACTTAGTTCTATATTTTGACCAATTGTTGATGATTTTCTTGTCCAGTCTCTGATAATTTTTTTAGTATCGCCGGCATTCAATAAATCATACATCTGTTCTAATTCCATCAAAAATGACTGCACCAGTAAAATTGGTTTTACTGTTTTATTTTGTTCGCTCAATGATGTAACCCCGTAAAAATTTGGCGTATCTTTTAAGCTCTTTTCAATTTGCTTAATGTCTACATTAAAATTTATTCCAACACCTAGGATCAGATTTTCTATTTTGTTTGATTCTAATGATGCATCCACTAACATCCCTGCAACTTTTTTGCCTTTAATTGTTATGTCATTTGGCCATTTCAATTCTGACTTGATATTCAATGTTTTTTCTATTGCATTTGATAGTGCCAGTGCAGAAGCTATTGGAAATAATGTAATAACTGATATGTCAAATTTTGGATGTAAAATTATTGAAAGCCAAATGCCTCCTTTAGGTGAAATCCACTTTCTGCCTAATCTTCCTTTTCCACTGGTTTGTTTTTCTGCAATTATTACTGTTCCGTTATTTGCTTCATCTGAAGCAATTTTCATTGCCTGGTTTTGAGTAGAATCAATCGAGTCAAAATAATACACTTGTTTTCCAAATATTTTGGTCTTTAACCCTGATGTGACTTCCCACGGTAGCAGCATATCTGTACTGGATTCAAGTCTGTACCCTAGCTTTTGTTTTGATTCTATTTTATATCCCAACTCTCTGATTTTTTTAATATGCTTCCAAACTGCAACTCTACTTATTCTTAAGACATCGCTCAAATCTTGACCTGAAAGATATTCTGTATTATGTGATTTTAGAAATGATAATACTTTGACTAAACCTGAATTATCATGCGAGCTGTAAATCAATCATATGTGTTCTTTATTTCAAGTATAAAATATCAACTTTGTTTAACTTAGAATCCGACATCAAAGTCAAATCCGCCACCATCAGAACCCCCGCTATCTGAACCTCCACCATCAGAACCACTGTCTGATGAACTATCTTCACCGGCATCACTTGGAATGCTTTCTGCTGGTACATAATCTGTCATCATCATACCCATCATGCTAAACATCATTGAAAACATGATCATATCCATTACTCCAAAGAACATCATCATGGGAAGAATTGACTTGTTATCATCCATGTATTGCTTTAATTTTTGCTTGTCTCCACTTTTGTACAATAATGACATTTGGTCCCACTTGCCTTGTAACTCATGAATTCTCTCTTCTACCTCTTTTGCTCCTTTTTCTGTGATTTTGATCTCTATTTTTTTACCTAACCAACTCTTTTTTTCTTCTACTGTAATTAGTTCTCTCTTCTCTAGTTTTTCTAGAATTGAATTTAATTCATCTGCATCTATTTGAGCTGCATTTTGTATCCTTTCAAATTTTTTGACTCCTTTTTTAATTGCCCCAAGAACAATTACATCTTTTGGTTCTTCTGGAGTTGGTTCCATGAAATCTGATTTTTGTTATTATTAAAATACCCTGCGATTTTGCTTTTTTTGTCTTGATAATTCTTTAATGTCACGAGTAATCATATTCTTGTTTATTTCAAAAATTATATTCCACTATACTTTAGATTTTTCATGGAACATGATTCTTACTCTGATGCTGAAATCCGAAACATTCTTTCTTTAAGACATGTTGTAGTTGTTGGTATGTCTAAAAATGATTACAAGGCAGCACACTATGTGCCAAAATATCTGTCTGAAAATGGGTTTGATATAATTCCAGTAAATCCTACAACTGATGAGATTTTAGGCAAAAAATGTTACAGTACTATTTCTGACGTTGATGGTGATATTGACATTGTTGATGTGTTTAGACCCTCTGATCTTGTACTTCCTGTTGTAGAGGAGGCTATAAAGAAAAATCCCAAGGTAATTTGGCTTCAAGAAGGAATTCACAATCTTGAAGCTGAAGACATGGCAAGAAAAAAAGGCATCAAAGTTGTATTCAACAGATGTATGTTGGCAGAACATCAGAGACTATTCTAAAAATGACTTCCTTTGATGCTTTTTACAACGATCTGCTTGAACTAGTCAATAAACATGAAAAAAACAACACTCCACTAAAAGTTGAAAAAGATCTAGAAACTAACATTGTAAAAATTTTTGGTGAAAACATTACTGCTCTGGCAAGAGCTAAAAATGGATTAAATGATGTGACTGAGCTTGCATATGCCACAGCAGAACATCATCCATATTGGAATTTACTTTACAACTGCTCAGAAATAACAAATATTGTTTTAGAGAAATGGAAAAGTGAACTTTCAAAAAAAGACATAAGTGATATTGAGTGGTCCATAAAGGAATTAAAACAATCCCTTGAAAAGATCACTGAGAAAATTAACAACCCAATCTAGGCAGAGATAAATATTCTTAGATTGCAATCAAACCATGCCAATTAAACTCGGACTAATAGGCAAAACAAATACTGGTAAAACTACTTTCTATAATGCTGCCACTTTATCTTCTGAAGAAATCTCTTCTTATCCATTTACAACAAAAAAACCTGTTTCTGGAACAGCACACGCAATTACATTATGTGTACATCCAGAATTCAAAATACAAGACAATCCTAATAATTCAAAATGTGTTGAGGGCTGGAGATACATACCAGTTGAATTAATTGATTTACCTGGTCTTATCAAGGATGCATGGAAAGGAAAAGGCTTGGGAAATCAATTTCTTTCAATTGCCTCACAATCTGATGCATTACTTCATGTAGTTGATGCATCTGGAGGTATAGATTCTTCTGGAAAAATCAGTGAGGTTGGAAGCGGTGATCCAATATCTGATTTTGCAGATATTGAAGAGGAATTAATCATGTGGTATCATAAAATTTTGGAAGGAAACAGAGATAAGGTTTCAAAGTTAATCCGAACTGGCTCTGGAATTATTGATGCTATCACTGATTTGTATCGTGGCGTAGGTGTCAATAAAATACATGTGAAAGATGCATTGATTGCACTTGGACTAGAAGAGAAAGAATTTGATGATTTTGATATGGTTGATAGTAAAAAACTTGCTGCACATATTAGAAAAATTTCAAAACCCACCTTGATTGTTGCAAACAAAATAGATGTTGAAGGCGCGGACAAAAATTTTGCTAGACTGCAAGAACGTTACAATGATTCTATTGTAATTCCTGTCAGTGGTGATAGTGAATTCAGTCTAAGAAGAGCAGAACAAAAGGGATTGATCAAATATTCTCCTGGTTCAGAACAATTTGAAATAATCAAATCCGGAGAGCTTAATGAAAAACAAACACGTGCATTGGATTTCATAAAACAAGGAATAATGGGTGAATACATGAGAACTGGTGTGCAATTTGCTATCAACGTGGCAGTCTTCAAACTTTTAAAGATGAATTCTGTTTATCCTGTAGCTGATGAAAAACACCTTGCAGATAAAAAAGGACGTGTATTACCTGATTTGCTCTTGCTTAAGGCTGGTGCAACAATCGCTGATCTTGCAAAGGAGATACACACTGATCTTACCAAAGGATTGCTTTATGGAAAAGATTTGAGATATAATTTGAGATTGCCTGTAGACTATCAACTAAGGGATAGGGACGTTGTGTCTTTGGTTAGCGCATCAAAGAAATAATCTGTTTTTTGTTAGAGTGTTTAAACTTCTTTTACGATGATGTTGTTTTCACCATCTACATAATTGTCACAAGTCTCACAAAGCCAATGTGTCTTGTTTTCTTCCTTTATCCATTTTGGCAATCTTCGATTATTACATTTTTCACAAAATAACGACATGATTCCTTCTGTTTCTTCCTCTATTTGTACTGGTGTTGCCTTGTCTTACTGAGTATCTGCCTTAATCTTTTCTTTTCGCATCCAAATTGTTTTTCCTTTATGATCAATTAACTCAATATTCATTTCATTGAGTTTGTCTCTGATTTTATCTGCTTCTTGAAATTTCTTTTCTTTTCTTAATTGTTCTCTATTTGTGATCAAATTATCAATTTCTCGTTTTTGTTCTAAAGTTATTTTTGGGATGATCAATCCTAAAACTTTAAGCATTCTTTCAAATTCTGGAATGATGATTTTGGCATCATTTGAGTCTAATTTTTCTTCGGCGGCTAAATAATTTACTTCTTTTACAAGTTTAAAAAATGCCAAAAGCGCAAGATGCGTATTAAAGTCAGATTCTAACGCATTATCAAATTCGTTACTTGTTTCTGTAATCAATGATTTGATTTTACTGTTATGATTTTCATCATTTGCATGAATTAATTCATAATAACATATCTCAGCTTGGCGCCATTTTGTGAGATTCTCTTTTAACAATTCTTCAGAATAATCTATTGGTTTTGAATAATGTCCTGACAAACAAAATAATCTGATTATATTTGACCCCCAATTGTCTAAAACATGTTTTATTGATTTGATGTTTCCAAGTGATTTTGACATTTTTTCACCATTAATTGTAACCATTCCTACATGCATCCAAATTTTTGCAAATTGTTTTGATGTAAAGGACTCTGATTGTGCAATTTCATTTTCATGATGAGGAAATATCAAATCTCTGCCCCCTCCATGTATGTCAAAATTTTCTCCAAGGTATCTTATACTCATTGCAGAGCATTCTATGTGCCATCCTGGTCTGCCTTTACCCCATGGACTATCCCAGAATGGCTTGACATTTGA
Organism: Nitrosarchaeum sp.; assembly: GCA_031431055.1. Classification (GTDB taxonomy): domain Archaea; phylum Thermoproteota; class Nitrososphaeria; order Nitrososphaerales; family Nitrosopumilaceae; genus Nitrosarchaeum. The sequence goes on along the minus strand of JANPCQ010000192.1, from coordinate 680 downwards.
AAATTTCCACAATGCAAAATCTAGAGGATCTTTTTTTGCCTCATCTACTTCAACTCTTGCACCTGATTGCAGTTCGTCTATCTTCTTTTTTGATAATTTACCATACTGGGGAAACTTTGATACTGAGAAATACACTCCATTTTTTGACACATATGCTATATCTTTTTCAATTAGTTTTTTAATGAAATTTTCAATATCATCTATGTGTTCAGTTGCTTTGGGATAATTTGTTGCACGCTTTACGTTTAGTCCATCAAAATCATTGAAATAATTTTGAATATACCTTGAACTAATTTGTTCTGCGGTTGTATTTTCTAATTCGGCACGGTTTATTATTTTATCATCCACATCTGTAAAATTTTGAACAAAGTCTACTGTGGCTCCCTTGTTCTCCAAGTATTTTCTTAGAACGTCAAAAACAATTATCGTCCTTGCGTGTCCTACGTGTGATTCGTCGTAAACTGTAACCCCACACAAGTAAATTCGTATCTTTTTTGAAATGTCTAACATTTGTTCTGAATTACTCAGTGTATCTTGTAGTTTCATAGATCCTCAAATGGGTTTTGTTGTGTTTCTCTTTTATGTATGCTATTGAGATGTAATTGGTATATTTTTTCTACAATTTGTTTTTCAATTTGTAATGTTTCTATAGTTTTTTCAACTGAAAGTTTTTTGTCAAA
>JANPCQ010000191.1:0-3584 GCA_031431055.1 Nitrosarchaeum sp. | reverse complement strand
AATGGAATATCATCTATTTTGATAGTACCTCTTGGAAATTCAACTGATTCTAGCTTGCTGTCACTTGGAATTGACATTACACCGACAACTCCAATAATTGCCGCAGCTATTACCATCGGAATTAGAATCTGGGTTCGAGTTGCCATGAAAAGAGTAATTTTTTCCTTTTAAAATACATTGTATTATGTATTATCAAAGCCAGCCAGATGAATAAACCAGAAAGTATGACGTTTTCAGATATTTTCGTTTAAGGTTATCGTCCTTTTTGACTAAATCCAGGTATGATTTTAAAGTTAGATGCAGAAGATGTTTGAAATTTTTTACCTGTTTTTTTCTTTTTTGATTCAATGTTTGTGTGCCCGTCAATTTTGAAAATTTTTTCTACAGGTGGTTTGGCTTTTTTATCCGTGTAAATGATGTTTGTTGGAGAAGTTTTTTTCTCTACCTTTTTCTTTTTTGATTTTTCAGTATCTGCCGGGTTTTTTTGTGTCCATTTGATGTTGCTTGTGCCTGACAAAGAAGATTGTTCAAGCATATAATCACCTAATGATTTTCCCATACTCTTCCATTATTACTATGAACATAAGCGTATGGATCTAGAATCTATTTCTAGTCTTAAAATAAATACGTCATAAACTAGTTTTTAGCATGACAAAATTAGCTGCTCAGATGTCGGCAAAGACTGCACTTGGTCTGTAACTGCAAAAACAGTCGATGAATTGATGACCCAAGTAATAATTCATGTCAAAAATGAACATAACAAAATAGAATTGAATACTGAAAATATCTCAAAAATAAAATCACTAATCAAAGAAATTAGCTAATAATTCTAGAAACTTAAGGATTTGGGAAAACTAACTACTTTTTTGATTTAGCGTTATCTCGTGCCTTTGTTCTTTTTTTTGCTTTGTTTGATGTTTTACTCATACTATTTTCTAAATTTTTTAAGAACTTAAGGATTTGGGAAAACAGAGTTTAGAATCTAGGTTCCATCAAGAATTGATTGAAGTTTTTCTATGACGATGTTATGAATTATAATTTCCATTGGAACTGATGAATTAGTTACTATTTGTTGATTGTCTTTAATTGCTTTTTGTAATCTTTCTCTAATTTCTTGATCGTCTAAGATTTGTTGTCTCAACAAAAATGCTTCTTTTTGGTTCTTGACATAAATTTGGAGCCAGTAATAACCTGTTTGACTATCGTCTATTTTTATTTCAGTTATCTTCATAGCATTATTTCTCAAATTACTATTTTAACTATAGTTTACCAAATCAAAATGCCTCTAAGAAATACCAAAGATGACTCTACTCTGTTTTGAATTTCAAATTACAAGTGGGACAAAACCAAGATATCGCTTCGCCTTGTTCTCTAAACATTATTCCAAAACACTTAGGACACTGTCCAATTTCCTCGCTCACAAATTTTCTAAATTTAGTACAGACATAAGTATTTCAAAAAATAACACATACCAAAAAAGAATACAACGAGGAAACAATGGAAATTCAAAACGAATTTTGAGTGCTTCCACCCTTTTCGTCTCTTTTCCTTACTGTCCTCCAGCTATGACAGTTCCTCGTTAGATATACTACGACTGGATGATATTAAAGTGATTTGGCATAAATACATTATATTTATCAAGAAAAAGATAAGATTTTCAAATAAATGTAAATATAACACTTGAGAGTTAATATTTACAATTTTTAATATAAAACATATCAAAAATTATAAGAAATAAAGATCAGGATCATAAATTTTTTGATTAATTTTTAAATAGTTGAACTTCTTATACTATACATGTCGATAAGTGTTTCGACTGAATAAACTGCGTGGCCCTGCAGAACGAAAAAAGGCAATCAGGCGTTTAACGTCCTGACCACGAGAGGAAATCTCTCTAGGTTCTGCAATTAAGGGTTACGCCTTTTTGTTTTCTAGAATCAAAATCAGATCATCTTAAAATGACACAAGTATACATTATATCTCGAGATTCTACAAATTGTATGTTTGCCATCCTAACAAAGACAAGAATCTCAAAATAGTTGGATGTATTTCTAGAAATAATAATCAAAGATCTGTTTTTATGCTAGAAACACGTAATAGTATTTGGAAAGCTGACACAATTTCCTATTGTCAAATGTTGGCATCAGTTTGCTGGCCTTTGCTTACTTGCAGGGCTATGCAAAGGTTGATCCGCAAAAGTCAGCTTCCAATTTTTATAATTGGATTTCTAAATTGAAACAATTCAAAAAACAAATTTTAAAATACAATTAGAGATCAACGTCTCGGGTTTCTCTGCTGAGTAGTGTTGGTATTATTAGAATTATTGCGCCAATTATAATATTGATGCCAAGTGCAACAGGTATCATTTGTTTTGGAACACTAGACATCAGATATAGTGCAATTAACGGAGACCAAGAACCAAAAATCAATCCAGCATTATATGAAAATCCTGCAGCGCTGTTTCGTATCTGTGTTGGAAATCTTTCTGAAAAATATGCAGGTATTGGTCCTGATGCAGTTGATATGACAAATGCAAATACTATAACATACAATACCAATCCATAGACATTATCCAAGATTGCACTTGCCAAAGGAATTGAAATTAGTATAGATGTAGATACAAAAACAAGCATTGATTTTTTTCGTCCAATTTTTTGCGATAGCCATCCAGTAAGAATCGTCCCAACCCAAGATGATGCAGTTGCATAAATCATAATTAGTGCTATTTGCTCTTTTTCAAAATTACCAAATTGTTCTAGGTATGTAGGCAAGATGCTAATTGAGCCATGATACATGTAGACAAGGCCAGTCATTATTGCGGCACAGAGCAAAAACTCTTTTCTATGTATTCCAAAAACAATGCTTCGCAGGGGTGTCTTTTCAAGCCCGTTTTCTTTGTTCTTTTTTATCCATAATGGAGATTCATCCATGCTAAGTCTTACAAAAAGTGCAACAAAGCCTGGAATTATGCCTGTAAAAAAGAGAATTCTCCAACCAAACTCCTCAAAGAGATGTCCTGGAAAAATAATAGTTATGATTTGAAACGATATTGCAGCCAAAAGAAAGCCAAATGAGAATCCACTTTGCAAAAACCCAGACAGCAATCCTCGTTTCTGTTTGGGCATACTTTCAATTGTTAGTACAGCACCGCTACCCCACTCACCGCCAGCAAAGATTCCTTGAATTAGACGAACCATTATCAAAAGAATTGGCGCCAATACTCCAACAACTGCATATGTTGGTAACAGTCCAACTGCAAATGTCGCAACAGAAAATCCCAGTATTGTGATAATCATAGATTTTTTTCTACCAAACTTGTCGCCATAAATTCCAAAAATCACAGAACCAAGAGGCCTCATTATTAGGGTAACAGTATATGATGCAAATGTTGCAAGTATGCTAAACACTGGATCCTTTGATGGGAAAAATAATTGGCTGATTGAAGGAATTACTAGAAGCATCAACACAATATCATATCCATCCAAAGACCAACCGAGAAATGAGCCGATGGCAATTTTTTTCTGAGATGTAGTTAAACTCAACAAAATATTTCCAGTCTAGTTGTATATAGCCTTGATTTCAAT
>JANPCQ010000190.1:0-2519 GCA_031431055.1 Nitrosarchaeum sp. | reverse complement strand
CCTTTTTTTGGCAAATCTTGTAACACCTCTTTTTGCAAATGATATATTCCTGCGTTCATCCATAAATCTGGAATTTCTTTTTTCTCTTTGAATTTAGTCACCTTGTCATCTTTTGTCTCCATGATTCCAAATTTTGTTTTTAATTCAATTGATGCAATTGAGTTTTGTTTTTTTGCTAATTGATTGAGATCAATGTTGGTTATTATATCGCCATTTAACACAAAAAAAGATTTATCCTTTATAGACAATCCTGCTTGTTTGATAGCTCCTCCAGTACCTAACGGTATTTTTTCTATTGAGAATTTTATTTTAACTCCAAGATTGTTTTTCATGGCAAGGAAATTCTTGATCATTTCTGCTTTGTAACCTGTACAAATTATAATTTCTTTAACACCATATTTTTTTAGATATTTTATTTGCCATTCTATAATTGGAATATTATTCAGAGGAACAAGCGATTTTGGAACATAATCAGTAATTGGGCGTAGCCGTTTTCCTCTTCCACCTGCCAAAATTATTGCCTTCATCAAAATATCATTATCAATATGACATTATAACTTTAATTGGATTTTCTATATTGCGCTAATTATTCTGATTTGATTAAAAATACACATATCTTATGTAATTTCATCTTGTTTCTTTTTACAAATTCCACAAAAAAGGTAACCATCTTTGTGTCTAATCCAGTAATGATGTGCATGATCTTTTGTTTCATTCATCCTGTTATTTTGATTTTAACTAGATATAATTATTTTAGAAAATATTTAGAGTGGCTATTCCAAAATAATACCCCGCACCAGTCAATGCTATACTCCATATGCATGACCCTATCAACGTAAAAATCAAAAATTTGATGGGATTCATATTAAAAATTCCAGCAGGAATTGACACTAACTCACGAATCCCAGGAATAACTCTGCCAATGATTACTGATTTATCGCCATATTTTTCAAACCAATGATCAGCTTTTGTCAAACTGGTTTCTTTGATTTTTGCATATTTTAGATATTTTACCAATCCTATACGCCCCAACCTTTTTGATATGATGTAAATCACAAATGCGCCTACCGTTGCACCACAACCACCGGTTATTCCAACACCTACAACATGAAATACATTCATTTCATTTTTTAATATGCTATATCCAGCTAAAGGAAACACCACTTCACTTGGAATTGGTGGAAAAACTGTTTCGATTAATGCAGCTAAAAATACTCCAGGATAAATATTCTGAGACACTAGTGAGACAATCCATTGAATAAATGCGTCTATTTCACTCAAATTATTTTTCTTCCGTTAAATAATAATGTAATTCAGTATAACATTCAGTACAATATTCTTGATCATTTGTATGATCACAATCATAAACTTTTGATACTTCATTATTACATTTTACACAAGTTGGCATTCTAGGATACACTAGTTCGAGATTTTTTTATCTTTATTGCACCTAATGCTGCTATAATACCTCCAATTATGATGAGACTTGCTCCCTCTCCAATTATTCTGGCAGAATTTTCTGTCTCTACTGCGCTAGTTGCAGACATTATTCCTCCAATAATTATTAAAATTCCTGTTACTATCAACATTATCCCCAATCCTTTGTATTGTGGTTTTTTTGATATGAAAAATGCAATTATAGATAAAATAATTGGTGGAAATCCAAATACTATTCCACGTGTCATGGCATCAAATGGCAAGAATCCATCTCCAGCTCCGCCACCACCTACAATAACGTCTGCCCCATAAATGACCAGTAAAATTATAGAAATTCCTGAAATTACATATGGAATTGAAATTGACATGCTTGGATTTCTTTATTTATATTTAATAAACCTATTATGGCAAGTTTGTTCCTTACACTGGATTTATGGATACTTTGTCTTTGAGAGATTCTACTTTTTTTAACAGTTGATCTATTGTCTCTCCCTGTTTTCCTACCAAATTGAAATGTCCTAGTTTTCTTAATGGTTTTGAAATTTTTTTACCATACATTTTAAGAAAAACATTTTGTTCTGATAGCACTATTGGTTTATACTCTCCCTCAAAATTCTTTGGACCTAAAATATTGTACATTATAGTTGGATGTAAAAGAGAAGTGTCTCCTAATTCTAAACCCAAAATTGCTCTGAGATGTTGCTCAAATTGAGATGTCTCACTTGATTGTAATGTATGATGACCAGAATTATGCACTCTTGGTGCAATTTCATTTATTATGATTTCATCATTTTCTGTAACAAACATCTCTATTCCAAAAATACCTGCCCCCTTTAGAACACTCATTGTGGTTTTGGCAATTTCTTCTGCTTTTTTTGCAATTTTTTCAGATACTCTTGCTGGAGCTATTGTTTGGCGAAGAATGTTGTTTTCATGAATATTTTCTACAAGAGGAAATGTTTTGATTTGCCCTTTTGTGTTTCTTGCAGCAATTACTGATACTTCCATTTTAAATGGAATGAATTTCTCAAGCATTAAATTTTTTTCATTAAAATAATTAAACGCATTTTGAATCTGTGTTG
>JANPCQ010000189.1:0-2566 GCA_031431055.1 Nitrosarchaeum sp. | reverse complement strand
AATGGAATCCACCAAAACCAAACTATACAACAGGAGCATTAGCAAAATATGCAACATTAGTTGGCTCTGCAGCACAAGGTGCAATTACTAGTCCAAATCTATAATTTTAGTTCTTCAAATATTGTAACCCAGTCAATTTTTTCTTGTTCTACAGTACGATATCATATGAACAACTTGTTCACAAGGTTTATAGATCGTAGATCAAAATAAAAATCAGAGATAACAGGAAAAAGAAAATTTTACTTGTTGAATTACTGTTGTCTACTAAAGACAGATAAATCAAGGCTGTTGCCACATGTTTTCTAAAATTTAGATAATCTAGCATAACTGAAGTCAGGTTTTAGGTTCAAACCCACATGGACTCAACCACTATTTTGTGGATAAAATTGGATGCAGAAAGATGTAAAAATAATTAATTTAACGTTTAATCAAACAATTCCACCAAAAAGATCCACCCTGTAATAATCCCAGTGTTCAGGATCAAGCATTGTAACAAACTCTACATTCTCAGACCCCATCTCTTTTTGAATTAAATCACGCAAGTCAAAACTTGTCAAATACCTGTATCTTTTTGTATTTGCTAATAACGTGAATACTTTTCTGAGTCTAGTGCCTCCCCCAAGTCCCCAATAACCAATCTTCATTGCAATAGGTTCCAAAAATACGGTATTTTGTTTCCCATAATTTTCATCTTTAACTCCTGCATACAATTGATAGTTTTCAAGAGGTCCTCCTTTTGCATAGCCAACTATAGTACCATCATTTAGTCTAAGGGTTGTTAGAATGGTACTTGGATCTAAGATGGATTTTGCAAGACCATATTTTTGTAATTGTAATGGCTGGGGTAACCCGTTGTAAATTGATGTTATTGCATTTATGAATTTATCAGAAGTTCTTTCCCCGGGTAAATCAACTTTTGTTTGAAATTTTTGATTTTCATACTCAAATTTAGATTCAATTCGAATTTCATCTTGACGAAGTTTCATAAATGAAATCACTATATCAATAAAATTTTTTCTTGTTTCAATTGGTAATGCATTAAGAACACGTCTACACATTTGAGATTCGTTATTTAGAAGGGTTTCAAAATAATTTACAGACATCTTCACTATATTAGCTTGATGCCACGCAAGTGCATGGGCATTTTTATTTGCTTTTTCCATAGCTACTGAAAAATCACCTAGGGCATAGCCCCCTATCCTATCTGCAACAGACAAAAACCAACCTAATTCTTCGTAGTGAGATTGTTTTTTAGGATTGTTTCTTGTAATTTCTGAACGTTGGAAACATTCTTTCATTTTCATTTCAGGTTTTTCTTTAAATTCTCCAGTCCAAGGATATGCAGTTCTTAAAATTAATGCTATTATAATTTCAATATCAAGTCCTGCTTCATCAATTAATTTTTTTAATTCTTTATCTAGTGAGATATATTGTACCACACTTTCCTCCTGTGGTCTATCTACTAATTTTTTAGGATCAAAGTCATGAAACAATGCAGCAGTAAAAAGATATTCAACATCACTTTGATCTAATTTTTGTAGTTTTTTCTCCTGTGTTGCTGCAAGTAATGTAATGTAGGTTACCTCTAATTCATGGTCGATATTATGATAGCCATAATACTCCCTTCCCAATCCCTGGGTTTCAAATATTTCTGTAGTATAATCTAACATCTTGTTATAGCATGCAGTTTTTTCAATTCCAGACAAAACTAATAATTTCTGAATTTTACTTTTAAGAGTATAATCTTGGTTAAAATCCTGCATGACTCTTTTTGTAATTAAGGTTTTTAAAAGTATGATGATTTTCAGGCTGGATAATCGTAAAGCCGAAACTTTGTGCAGAAAATACTTGTACTAAGCAAACTAAAGATGTTTGAATCAACTAGCGAAATGAGGTTGAGTGCCAAATAATGTCAAAATAGTCATTACAAGTATTTTATTCCTAAACCTTTTGTCTACAGATTTTCTATGCCTAAAACATCATAGTACGCATGTGGAATCATTTTTTGAGCCTTGAAAAAGACATTGTTAACTGCAGTGTCAAGCACATATGTTTTTGCCCAATCATCTTCGCTTCTAATTGAACGCCCAAATCCCTGTAGTAATTTAGTTAGAGTCTGAGAAGTATACCATAAAGGAAATTTATCCATTTTTGCTTTTGTTCTTTTTTCCTTATAGTTAGGATATGGAACTTTGGCAATAATTTGAAATCGAGATAAATCGTCTTTGAGGTCTACTCCTTCCCATAGTGAAGAAGAAAGTAAAACACCAGTAGGGTCAGCAGCATGTTCTGAAATAATTTCGTCTTGTGTTTTTCCGTCTTTGTTATAGCTGTGACAAATTCTGATTCGTTTAGTATTTTTTGGTGAAAGGTATCTCAAGATTTTTTGACATCGTGGTACAGATGATGTTAAGATCAAACCTCTTTCACTAGAATGCTCATCCATTATTCTATTAATTACTTTTATTACTTCAAGTTCATCATTTTCAGTCGAACCATAGCTTAATCGTTTAATGTTTAAAAGATCAATTCTTCTGTGTTCAATTGGGAATGGGGATTTTAGAGT
>JANPCQ010000188.1:0-2393 GCA_031431055.1 Nitrosarchaeum sp. | reverse complement strand
AATAAATGGTGATGATGTGAGCGAAATTAACTTCGATGTAATTAATGCAAGAGTCACTTTTAAAAATGTGCCGCTTCATATGTTATCGAGATTTAGATTTAAAGATCTCAAAATTGCATGTGAAACTTTTAAGAAAATTCCTGGTGTTGCAGAATGTGTAATAATTCAGACTGCTAGCAGAGTTGAAATATTTACAGTAAGTAATCTGGAAACAGGAGATACTCCAGATGGAAGAAGAACTGAAGGAAAATCACTTGTTTTAAATCAAATTAAAGAAACTTGGAAATCTCTATCAGAACTAGAACAAATTGATATTGATCACTTTGATCAAACTCTTGAAGTTTATAAAAGTGCAGATGTCTACCTTCATCTTTTAAGATTAGCATGTAGTTTGGATTCTGTAGTTGTAGGAAAAGAAGAGATATTGAACGAGATTAAATCATCACTTTTACATGCAAAACAGATTAATGTATCTGGTAGCATTTTGAATAAACTATTTGAAAGTGTTATAAGGATTGCAACCCGTATTAGAGAAACAACTGGAATAAGTAAAGATGTACTTTCTCTTGGAGATGTGGCTGTTAAAATTGTAGATGAAAAAGCAGGCTTGGATGCTAAGAAACGTATTTTGTTAATAGGTACAGGTGAACCTGCCGCTATGGTTGCTAAAACTCTTAATAAAAAGGGATTTGCATTTGACGTCACAAGTAAAACCATTGAGCGCTCAACTGATTTTTCTAAAATATTGAGTGGTAAACCAGTTACATTTGAAGAAGTTTTATCTGGATTTGATAAGTATGATATTATCTTTGTTGCCACCACTTCTGATTATTTCTTAATTACTTTTGACAGAATAAAATTGGTTATGGAAGAAAAAAAGAAAGGTACATTGATTTTAGATTTATCAGACCCAAGAACAGTTGATGAAGGAATAACTGCACTCCCAGGAATCAAACTATTGTTTAGAGATCAAATTGCTGAGATATATGAAGAAAACGTAAAATCTAGGAGTGGTATAGTACCTGCTGTAGAAAAAATCATTGATAAAGAAATTCCCATTCTTGAAGTAACTATGAAACAAATTAGCCTTATAATTTAATTAAATATCTATCCTACTATGATTGCTTTCTTAAAATAAATTGCATTAAAGCTTCTTTTGAATAATCTATTCCATGTGCATCTTCAGTATGTTTTCCAAACTCTCCAATTACTTGCTCTATTTGACCCTCGGATACAAAATCACATTCAAAACCATAATCACTGCATTTTAGTTTAGCCATATCATGGCATGTGAATCTTTGGTTATAAATATTAAAAGATATTATTCACTCGTAAAAATAGTGTAACCCACTAATCGTTCAAAAAAGGAGTTTTCGTTATATCCATTGTTATGCCCACTATTTTCTAAATTGTTTAATTGAATTTTTTTATTTTTATATATGAATTTGATCCAAGTCTATCTGAGGATATCTACAATCAAAATTTAACAGAAATACATTTATCCAAAGTAGCGAAAATTACTATGTATGGTAGTAGAACATAAGGCAAAAATTACTTACATGCAATTACTCAAAGAAGATCTGGTTGTCATTCGTTTAATCCCAAATGACGGTATGCCAAAATATACTACAGGTCAATTTCTTACTATAGGAGTACCAATACCATCTGAACAAAAGATTGTTCGAAGAGCATACTCAATTGCATCACATCCTGAAAACCAAGATTATTTTGAATTTGTGATTAGATGGGTTAGAAAGCCTTTACCCGGTCGTGTTACAACTGAATTATTTTATGCAAATGTTGGTGATGAAGTATATTTGGGAGATCCTACAGGTAACGCTTTATTAATTGACGATAAATTGCCAAACGGTCAACCTGATAATAGAAGAATTGTTTGTGTTGGTGGTGGAACTGGTCTTGCACCATTTATCGCTTTTGCTAAACATCTACATGATACTGGAGATAAAAGAGAGATTATTGTTTTACATGGTGCAAGTTATGTTGATGAGCTAAGTTACAAAGAATTACTGACAAACTTGGAAAATGAAAGTATTGAAAGAGGAAAAGATCAATGGAATTTCAAATATAGGGCAGCTATTAGTAGACCCAAAGAATTCTTTAACAGATCTTGGGCAGGTCATGTTGGTAGAGTTGAATCATTCTTCAAACTAAACAAAAATGGTGTTTCCCCATTAGAAGAAATGGTTGGAGAAGCAATCACAACTGCAAATACCAAAGTCTACATTTGTGGATATCAGGGTACAATTGATGGAGTTATTGAATACTTGGGACCAAAAGAATTTGTTACAAAAGAAGAAAAACGTAAAGATGGAAGTTACGAAATTAAGTACGAATCATACGGATAGATAAAATTAGAACCATTTGTATTTGTT
>JANPCQ010000187.1:0-1572 GCA_031431055.1 Nitrosarchaeum sp. | reverse complement strand
AGCTGCCTTTTCAATTACGGCATCAGAAAGTGCAAGTTTGTCTTTTAGTCTGTTTAATTCACTTAATGCCTGTCTAAGATTTCTATCAACAGATTCATGAACTTGACTTCGACTGTCCCAAGTTCTCAATCTTTCAATTGTACTTTTCATTGATGCCGTGAGGGGTTTGCCAGATGCATCTTTATTCATAGGATTAATGATTGTGGATAATCCCATGTCATGCATAGTCAGTGATGTTGGTGCCCCTGCTCTTGCTTTATTGCCATGTTCATCTTGTGTAAAAGATCTCCATTCAGGTCCAGATTCTTGTGATTTCTCAGAAATAACATATCCGCATTTTCCGCAAAATCTTTCTCCAGTAACATCATCAGTTAATAGTGAATTTTTTGCGCAACGAGGACAATTATCAGCATTAAGGGATTGTAAAACCATTACAGTATCACTGATGTGTCACATTATAATAACTAGTATGAAATCCTGAAATATCTAAATTGAGTTTACTCGTAAATATGGTGGTCAGAAACCCACTTGTAGCAAAAAACAATCAAAATAGGAAATTACAGACAAAAATACGATTTCATGATGCGTGCTTATCTCTTGGGTCAATCTCCAAGGACTTGTTAAAGCACTCCAAAGCTTCCTCGTACCTGCCTAAACTGCGCAGGGTTATAGCCTTAAAATTCCACAGTTCAGGATCGCTTTGATTCAACAGTAGTGCTTGCTCAAAATAACCTAGCGCATCTTCAAAATTACCAGATTCTAGAAGAGTTTTGCCTTTTAAAACCAGTTCTTTAATTTGCTCCACAGCAAGTTTTACCAATCGTTTGTTTTAAGTTTGAATGAGGTAAAAAACGTAAAATTCATCAAAATTATGTAAAATTAAACACATATTTAAGAAATCACCTAAAATTTAAATGCATTTTCAGATTATACATGACATATGGATTTAGATAAAACAGATGAAAGAATTCTTAAAAATCTAATGGTCGATGCAAGATCATCTGCAAGACAACTTGCATTAAAGCTTGGAATATCAACAGTAACGGTATTATCAAGAATAAAAAAATTAGAAAGAGAAAAAATAATCAAAGGATACACTGCACTGGTAGACCATGAAAAATTAGGCTATAATTTGACTGCAATAATTGAGATCATTGCAAAAAAAGACAAAATCATAGACATGGAAGTAGAAATATCAAAGATAGAAAATGTGTGTGGGGTTTATGACATTACAGGAAATACAGATACGCTAGTCATTGCAAAATTCAAATCTCGTAACGAATTAAGTGAATTTGTAAAAGGATTAGCATCAATTTCAAATATAGAAAATACTATCACACATGTGGTTCTAAATACCACCAAAGAAGATTTTAGACTAACATAAACAAAATGAAAAATTTCAGCATCACCATATTAAGCATAATTGTCATAAGTATGATTCAAAATGTTTCAGGACAATTAGATAATTCTGGAAAAAAACTACAGATGGAATTAATTGTAACAGATGAACAAAAAATAATTTTATTTGCCAGTTTCGCAATAGCAGTAATAGGTCTTTTTGTGTATCTTGCA
>JANPCQ010000186.1:0-1527 GCA_031431055.1 Nitrosarchaeum sp. | reverse complement strand
AATGGAATTGTAGTTGCCTCTAATATAGAAAAATGAACTAAATCAGGTCTTCCTCGTTTGATTTCGTTATTGATTCCTTTCATGGCAGCAAAGTGCCAAGAATTATCAAGTAAGATTTCAGATGGGTTCTTTCCTAATTTTTGTGCATGTGATAATACTGAGGGATGATCTTGTAGTTCTAAAGGAACAAGTTCTAACGCAGATTCTGCTAAAACTAGAGAGATCATTTTAGTTGATCATTTCAATCTGATTTTTAAATTCATTCCAACTAGGTTTTGGAATTCCATTAACATCCACTAATCCAGAACTACAAATATAATGGCTTAATCGTTCAATTACATATTCACTACTTCCTAAACTAGAACCACCACCAACACTGATAGTTTGATTACCAATGTCTGGTTGTTCAATAACACATGTACCATCAGGTCTATCATATTGTCTATACCATGTAAAAAATTCTATTTTAGATTCATTTTCTGTATAAAATTCAAATGATTTTTCCAAGAACATTTTTTGAGATGTATTATTTCCTCCTACAAAATCAGATGTGCTCCAACTAATCTCAAAAAGCCCAATTTTTTTATCAGGTATGATTTCAAATATTTTTTGCAAATCCTCTTTAGCTTCTTGTGGAGTTTTGACTATATCATTCAAGTTATCAACTGGAAAATATGAGAAAGCAACAAAATCACCAAGTGCTAGGTCAGTTACAACATGTTCCAAGTTTTTATTGAGTACATTATGTAAGGCAAATGCGTTTCCTATTTTTACATCAGGGTGTTTTTCTTTTAATTTAGCATATACTCCGTTGAAAAGTTCTTTGTATACAGGAATATTTTGTTCATAATAACGAAATTGTGATTCTGTTTCACCAGCAATTACAACTGTATCTATAATATCATAACGAGATAATATTGCATCAAGAACGTTAACTAGTCTATCTTCTCCAATTGCGTTAAGAGATGGTTTTCCAATCCAGTTTGGGAAAGGCCCTAGTGTTTCTCCATTAATCACAGAAAAAAACAATGTAACCTTAAGATCATTATTTTTATTAAAACTCATCAAAATATCTGATTGTTCCCAGTTGAATTCTCCTCTTACAGGCTCAACTATATTCCAAAATAGATAGACATTACTTCTTCCAATTCCGGTAGAAGATGCATCAGAGTAAATTTGATTCAAGTCCTGCAAAGATATGGATGGATTTGGTGTGTTAATCACAAGACCAAGTTTTTCATTATGTTTCTGACTGGTAATTGATTCTAAGTTTGGTGCAATCAGTACTATTGCAATTATAGCAATTACTGCAATACCAACAGATAGTCCTAAAATCTTCTTATCCATATTAAATGAAAAGTGAAAGGAAGTAAAAAAGTTATGATCTATTCTCTATCCAGAAGTACAACCGCTGAATCCACATTCTATGCAGATACTACATCCTTCTACAAATACAAGATTGTTTTTGCATGTTGGACATAGACGATCTTCAGATACTTCTTGTCTCATAGGCTCAGATGTAATTTC
>JANPCQ010000185.1:0-2718 GCA_031431055.1 Nitrosarchaeum sp. | reverse complement strand
TGTCCAATGTTGAATTGAATTTCTGCCCCTAATACTTTGGAGCCATTTGAATTCAGATCACATGTTCCCCAAGTGGTATCAGCTAAAACATATGCAGGAATTCCAAATCTTTTTGTAATGTTCATGGCAGTCTCTTGTACTTGAGGTAAGATTCCATCAGGACCATTCAGAGACACTGATACAGGTTTTTTCGCTTCAATTTCTTTGAAGATTCTCTCTTCGTCTATTACTATCAATTCCAGCTAAAAATACGGCGTTATTAATTTAAACCAACTGTGTTATACAACAACTAAAAATGTCTGAAATTCTATAATCCATTTATGACTAATACCCACACACTGAACATTGGTTTTGATGATACAGATTCTCCAAAAGGAATGTGTACAACCTTTCTTGCTTACAAAATTGTTGATTGGCTAAAAAAACAAGATACTGAGTTTCTTGACTTTCCCAAATTAATTCGATTCAATCCAAATATTCCTTGGAAAACACGAGGTAATGGAGCAGTTTCTCTGCGAATAAGAACAAAAAATCCATCAAAAATCAAAAACCAAATCAAAAATCTTGTCGAAAAATATTCTGATATAAAAAATGGGGCAAATCCAGGTCTAGTTTTCTATGAGAGTAAAGAAATTCCAGAACAATTTGCTAGATTCAGCAAACTAGCTTTATGGCAGCTAATAAACAGAAATTATGCAAAAAAATTTGCGGCAAAAAATAACATTGAATTTTTTTACCAAGGAAATGGTCAAGGTCTTGTAGGTGCAATAGGTGCAATAGGTTATGATTTTAAAGATCATACATTGGAGCTATTAAGTTATAGAAAGAATTCTAAATTTGGAAAAGCAAGAAATCTTTCTGCTAAAAGTGTAAAAACAATGCAAGAAAAAACATTACCTTATACCTTTAACAGCTTTGATAACAAAAAAGATAGAGTCTTAATTACCCCTCATGGTCCTGATCCTGTTTTTTATGGAGTACGTGGTGAAAATGTAGATTCGTTACTACACGCAACAAAAATTTTGAAAACTAGTGAAAAATTAGCAGGTTACATGATATTCAAATCTAATCAAGGTACAGGTGATCACTTGAAAAATGAATTTAATTCAACAAACATCAGACCTTATGCTTCAGGAAAAATTACTGGGTTCATATCTGATGAACCAAAAATTGTAAAAGGCGGCCATGTTTTTTTCTCTGTTCTTTCAGATGGACATGAATTACGATGTGCTGTTTACAAACCAACTGGGATGTCTTCTGTGGCATTAAGTTTGATTAAAGGAGATAAGGTTTGTATTGGAGGCGGTATTAGAAAAGCCTCAAAAAACTATCCTAGAATTCTCAATCTTGAGTTTATTGATGTGATTAATCTTGAAAAAAATCTGATAAAATCTAATCCTATATGTAAAAATGTGATAAAAAAATGAAATCAAAAGGAAAGACTCAAGGATATCAATGTACAAAATGCGGTGAAAAATCAGCAAGCAAAGTTACTTTAGAAATATCTAGAAAAATCAAAAAACAACTGTACATTCCTAATGTTTCTGCACACAGGCATCTTAGCAGACCATTACAAAGAATTGGAAGAATCAACAAGGAATCAAAATTTGATGAATCAACTTCTTGGTTTTGTGTATATGAAAACTAAGTACAACAGAGTTTCTGAAAAGTCATTGGCTATTTATCACGACTCAATTTATTATTGTTCAAAATCTTGTAAAGCGATAATTTCTTTTTTGGATGATTAAATCCTATATTTTTTTGAAAATCTGCCAAATCTTTTCTTGATATTGTAAGATACCAACTATCATCGATATTAGGTCCTGTTATTCTAGATGCAATGTCTATTGAATTCATTAAACTCTTAGCTTGATTTAATCCTGTACTGTTCATGCTCTTGACTCTGACTACAAAATTTGTTTTGTCTACAGTTCCTTCATCATCAAAAAATGCTCTTAACCAGAAACTTTTGACCTTTCTATTTGCATTTTGTATTTCTTTTCCAATATTCCAACCAAGCGTATTTCCACCTCCAAGTTCTTCCATTCGCAAATATACTCTCTTAGATTTGAATACTAGATCTGTTGACTTTCTTTTTCTGACTTTGATCTTGTAAATATCTAATACGTCATTTTCAAACTCATTCAATAACTTCTTGTTAGTATTACAGTAACCAACTTCATACCTTCTCCTATCTCTGTGATATCTCCTTCCTTTTACAATCTGCAGACTGTTTTTTTCTAGATAGGTAATCATCCACCCATCTGAACAAACATGAGCAGCGATTCTGGCCTCCTTTGGATCCATGCAGATTGCTATTCTTATAGAATGATAAAAGTAGCGGGGAGTAGACTTTCAGGAGCTTAACTCCATTTGAACTACTGAACTGCGGGTTATGAGCCCGCCGGGATGACCTAGCCCTAACTAGTCTGGCTTCCCCACCCCGCTGAATCATGAATTATTATGAGCCTATATACGCTTTATCAAATTCTTGAAAGTAATTAATATGATTTGAAATGATTCATTTCTTGTGGATAAAAAACTAAGGATTGCCGGAATTATTGCGGCATTAGCATTTTCGATATTTATTTTGACATCGCCTTCTAACCCTTTACCAATTCCAGAACCACCTTCATCAAAACCTGAAAATAAATCTGTAGAAATTTTAGCAGAAAATCTTGATGAACCAAGATCCATCGCAGTTTCAGATAACAGAAT
>JANPCQ010000184.1:0-5406 GCA_031431055.1 Nitrosarchaeum sp. | reverse complement strand
TCTATAACAAAAGGTTCTGCTACAGTAGAGGTTATGAAGTAATGGAGAATAAAAGAAAATATGTTATCCCCGGCGATGTAATCACAACAGGCCCTTACAGACCTGAACAAAATGTAATCCTTGATGGCAACAAAATCATTTCTACTGCTATAGGAATTTCAGAAATTTACGATGATTCCATTAAAGTAATACCGCTAACTGGAAAATATATTCCAAAAATCGATGACCTTGTAATTGGCAAAGTCGTTTCTCATACATCATTATCTTGGGAATTAGATATCAATTCATGTTATGTGGGATTTTTACCTGCACAGGATGTTTTTGGAAGAGATTTTTCTGCACATGCAGATGAACTCTCATCAAAGCTAAAATCTGGTGATCTTGTTGCAGCTAGAATTGCTAATTTTGATAGAACTAGAGATCCACTTGTTACAATAGCTGATAGAGATCTTGGTAAGATTGATTCTGGACACCTAGTCAAGATTTCACCTAGCAAAGTTCCACGCCTGATTGGAAAAAGAGGAACTATGATTCAAACAATTGAAATGGCTACTGGGGCTGCTATTACAATTGGTCAAAATGGTTGGGTCGTAGTCTCATGTGAAACTCCCGAGGGATTATTAAAGGCTAAAAAGGCAATACAAATGGTAGACGAAAAGGCACATGTTGCTAATTTAACTGACCAAGTGAAAGAAATGTTAGAATCAAAAGATGAATCATAATGGGTGGAAGAGATACAACACTAGTGTTACTAGATGAAAATGGAATTCGCTGTGATGGTAGAAAAGTCGATGAACCAAGACGAATTATGATTAAAGCTGGAGGATTAAAAAATGCTGATGGCTCGGCATACATTGAATTTGGCGATAACAAAATTCTAGTTGGAGTATTTGGTCCACGAGATGTACATCCAAAACACATGTCCAATACAGATACTGGTATTTTACGAGTTAGATATCATATGGAACCATTTTCTGTAACTGAGAGAAAAAATCCTGCACCATCTAGAAGAGAAATTGAAATTTCCAAAGTTATCAAAGAGGCATTAGAGCCAGCAGTAATGTTAGACAAATTTCCAAGAACTGCAGTTGATGTATATATTGAAGTTCTTCAAGCCGATGGCGGCACTCGATGTGCTGCCCTTTCTGCTGCATCTGTAGCTTTGGCAGATGCTGGAATTCCCATGAGGGATATGGTAGCAGCATGTGCTGCAGGTAAAGCAGCAGATACAATTATTCTTGATGTTAATAATGAAGAAGATCAAGCAGGACAAGCTGATATGCCTATTGGCTACATGCCAAGTCTTGAAAAAATCACACTACTCCAATTAGATGGTATACTCACTCCTGCAGAATACAAGAAATGTGTAGAGACAGGAATTCATGGTTGTAAAATTGTTTATGAATTACAAAAGAAAGCACTAACTGAAAAATATTTTGGAAACGGAGAAAAGTAAATGACATCTACTTCTGTAATTGATGAGCTAAAGAAATCTCAAATTCTTGAATTATTAGAACAAGGAAAAAGAGTTGATGGAAGAGCACTAGACGAACCACGAAAATTAATGATTGAAATAAATGCAATTCCAAAAGCAAATGGTTCTGCACGCGTTAGGTTAGGTGACAGTGAAGTAGTTTGCGGCGTTAAAATTCAACCAGATAGACCTTTTCCAGATATGGGTGACAAAGGTATCTTCATTTGTACTGCTGAGCTTTTACCGTTTTCTCACCCAAGCGTTGAAACTGGTCCTCCTGGACCTGATGTTATTGAATTGGCAAGAGTAGTTGATAGAGGTATAAGAGAAAGTCACATGATTGATTTGTCTCAACTAGTAATTACAAAAAATAAATCTGTCGTTGGAATTTTTGCTGATAATGTTGTAGTTGATTATGATGGAAATTTGTTTGATGCATGTGCTTATGCTGCGACAGCTGCAATTCTCTCTTCAAAAATGCCAAAATGGGAAATAAAAGATGATGTGCCAACTTTAGTTGAAGGTGGAGAATCAAATGTTCCAACTACTACTATTCCTGTCTCTGTCACTATGGGCAAAATTGGAAATTACATAATTGTTGATCCAAATGGTGATGAATGGGATAGCATGGATGCAAGAATTACAATTACTACTGATTCTAATGGAAACATTTGTGCTTTGCAAAAAGGAGGAACTGGTGGATTTACATTTGATGAGGTAATCAAATGTGGTGAAATATCTGTTAAAGTAGGCTCAAAAATAAGAGAAAAGTTAAAACAAGCAAAGGAAGGAGGGCAATAAATTGGTAAAGCAAAAATCACTAAAAGGATTAGGTGCCAGATATGGTATCAAAATTAGAAAACAGTATGCCAAAATTCACTTTCAACTAAAAGAAAAGAGAACTTGTCCTGAATGTGGTTCTCAACAGTTTAATCGAGATGCAGTTGGTATTTGGTCTTGTAAGAAATGTAGTTTCAAAGTTGCTGGAACAGCATATGATGTCAAGCTTTAATGCAAAAATTACTATTGATGCAAAAGAGAAAACAAAAGCGATTTTTGATTCTATAAACACTGATAATGAATTTTATCCAGAAAATCCCACAAAAACCCACATGGCATTAAATGAAAAAATCACCATTTCAATAGAATCTGATCATATTCCACACTTACGAGCAAATCTTAATTCAACTTTGAGATTAATTCAGGCAAGTTACGATTCAATTGAATCGGTAAAGATATAATGAAATCACAGACATTGTATTAACATGTCAACAGGACAAATGCCTCCTTGGCTTCAAGAACAGCTCATGAAAATGCAGCAATCTCAACAAAACCTTCAATCAATAATGACTCAAAAACAACATCTTGAGATGGAAAACATCGAGACTGAAAAAGCTCTTGAGGAATTAAAAAAAGCAGCAGATGATGATAATGTATACAAACATGCTGGTTCAATTTTGATAAAATCTACTAAACAAACACTAATTGATGAATTAGAAGAACGAAAAGAGATGGCAAAAACACGTGCAACTGTTCTTGAAAAACAAGAATCTAGAATTAAAGAATCTCTCAAAGAGCAAGAAGCAAAAATCACCGAAATGATGCGAGGTCCACCATCGGGAAGCACTCAAATGTCAAAACCACCACCTGATGATAATCCCAGAAAATAGCCTAACAACTGAGATTTCAAAAAGATATTAACAAATTAACAAAATTACAATTGGTGAAATTAGAAAATTTACGAATTATTGTAGATGAACGGGAACGTAAAAGTGGAATTCCTGATCTGCTAAAATCTGTTGGGCTTAATATTGAAATGAAAACATTGCCTGTCGGTGATTATATTGTTGCACCTGAAACTGTTGTAGAGCGTAAAAGTATTCGTGATTTGATGTCTTCTGTTTTTGATGGTAGGCTTTTTGATCAATGCTCTAGACTAAAAGAACACTTTCAATTTCCGATAGTGCTTATGGAAGGAAATGTAGATGAAATTGAAGAAATAACTGATAATCCAATGATCTTCTATGGTGCATTATCTACTGTTGCAATTGATTTTAAAATTCCAATAATTCCTACCCCTAGTGCAATTCATACTGCAAAATTACTTGTTTCATTGTGTTCTAGAAACGAATCTGTAAAAGGCCCCTATCTGAAAAAAATAAAAAAATCAAATGATTTAGAAAAGCAACAACTGTCGTCTCTTTGTAGTTTACCTGGCATTGGAGAGAAATTTGCTGTTAGAATGCTTGAGAAATTTGGAACTCCTTTGAAAGTTTTCACTGCTACAACTGCTGAACTTGCAAAAGTTGAAGGACTAGGAGATGCCAGAGCTAAAAAAATAAAAAAAGTACTTGAATCTCAAAGCAAATACATCAAAACATCAAACCAAAAAACTTTGCATGATACATGATACTATTAAATAAATAACCAATCTGTGTCATTTATGTTAGTTTCAATAGATTGGCTAAAAGATCATATCTATGATCCAAATGTTATAATTTTAGATACACGCCCTAAAACAATGTTTTTGTACGGTCATACCTCAAAATCTCAATCACTAACAATAGAACAAGTTATTCAATTTGATCAATATGGGGCAAATCTAGTAGTAGATGAAAAAAAAATCGCTGATCTTTTTAGCTCGCTTGGAATTGATAATTCTAAAACTGTTGTACTTGTTGGCGATTCTATGGATCCGTCAGCTGCTAGGATTGCATGGACATTTCTTTACTTTGGACATGAAAAAACATACTTACTTGATGCAAATATTATGGATTTGCAAAAAAATGGTTTTGAATTAACAAAAAAATTATTCACTCCTGAATCAGCAACATTTACTCCAAAAATCAACTCTAAAATTCGAATACAGTCTGATCATCTTAAAGAAAATCTAAATAATTTTGTAGTATTAGATGCAAGAACACCTCAAGAGTTTATGGGCGGACATTTGCCTAATTCAAAACTAATTCCATTTACTGAAGGAATAGCATATAATGGTAAATTATTTCAAAATAAAGATTTTTTACAAAATCTATTTTCTCAAAACCAAGTATCTAAAGACAGTGAAATTGTTTGCTATTGTATGCATGGTCATAGGGCATCTAGTCTGTTTTTACAGTTAATGATTGCAGGTTATCAAAATATAAAATTGTATGATGGATCATTTGTTGATTGGTATGGACGGAGATTGCCCCTTGAGTAGTTTTCTCTTAAGTGGTGTACCACACATTGGACACTCTTTTCCAGTTGTATGATTTGTACGACATCCCGGACAATAATGAACCCATTTGCCAACGTCTTGAAAACCATTTGTCATTATAGGTGATATCTTTAATCCTATATTTTTTGCAACATTTGTAATTGCAAAATCATCTGAAATAATCTCACCTTTAAGGCTGATGCATAGCGCAATTATTGAAATATCTTGCTTTGATAATTGTGGAAAATCGCCTGTTTCTTTGGCAGATGCTATGGCTGCATTTGTTGATTCTTTGTCCGGATCCATTATTTTTAATCGATTAGTTGCTAGCAGTGTTCCTAATACATTCTGATCTTTTTTGATGTGTTTTATTTCCTCATAAACAAGAGATGTTGTATAACAATCATTGGCTGATCCAAATGGAACTCCTGCATAAAATGCACTTGCGTCTAATATTCTAAAATCCAAGTTTACTCATCTGTCTCAGTCCTCGTTTCTTCAATCTAACAAAGACTGCTGGCTTTCTATACTTTTTTATAATTATCGGTTCGCCATAACCTGCCGATTTTACTACCTGTGCATCCATCACTATACTACAGTCATGTGATGATATTATTTCTATTTTTTCATCTGGCACCACAATTGATTCTAATCTGTAAACTGGAGCAACTGGTGTTATGATCAAAACATCTAGACTTTCATGAAGAATAGGACCGCCTAAAGAAAATGAGTG
>JANPCQ010000183.1:0-1887 GCA_031431055.1 Nitrosarchaeum sp. | reverse complement strand
ATCTGAATCTAGACGATGAAGCGATGTTTTGATTCCCCCTTCATATCCTGTTCTCAAATATTCTATGATTTTATCTTCTGTCTGTAAAATCTCCTTTTCCAGACTCTTAATGTCTTCATGAACACTTCTCATTGTTTCTCTAAATACATATTGAAAAATAATCTTATTCATATGATTTCTTTAAATTCGTTAAAAATAATTTAAATTTATGAACAAAATAAAAGAAATCCAATCTTTTCTTTCTTTATAAAATCAAAACTTTAGATTTGCTAAAATAATTTTGTATAAGACTTGTCTATTTCATAATATATCTATGAAAACTAATAATATTTTACAGCATTAACAATATGATAACTAGAATTAAGACAATTCAATGTATTTTTTATAATCTTGTAATCTATTACGAATAGTTACACTAGTTATTCCAGAAATTCTTGTAATCTCATGTTGGGAGAGAACGATATTAGTTTTGATACCTGCCATATAGATTACAGTAGCAGCTACTGCATTGGGGTTTTTTCCTGCAGTTAGTTCTTTTTCTTTTAGAGTATCAAAAATTTTTATGGCTTCTCGTTTAGTGATTTCAGGTATTTGTAAATTATTTGCAAATTTTATGATGCAGTTGATCGGATCTGTTACAGGAACAGTAAGTCTTAGATTTTGAAATAATATTCTATAGGATCTTGCAATTAATTTTCGTTTTTCTTGAAGGTGATTTGAAATGTCGATAATAGTTCGGGTAGTCTCCATGTCTCTGCATGCAGCATACACACATGCTCCTACTATGGATTTTACAGTCCTGCCACGTACAAGTTGTGCCTTTGCAGCTTTTCTGTATAGATATGCTGCTTTATCAATTATGGCATCAGAAAGACCTATTTTTTCTTTAAGTTTGACCATTTCATATAATGCAATTCTTAGATTTTTCTCTGAAGAGGTTTTTGCTTGACTCCTAGAATCCCACATTCGCATTCTTTTCATGGATTGTTTCATTTCGTAACCCAGTGGTTTTCCCACAAAGTCCCGATTATATTTTCCAATTATTGTTGATAACCCCATATCATGCATTGTTAATGATGTGGGCATATGTTGATCTTGTATAAATGATCTATCTTCTTTTCTTGTATCTGTAATATTTTCTTGTAAAATTCTTCCGCAACTCTGACAGATAATTTCACCTGTTTCAAAATCAGTAACTATAATACTCTCACTACATGAGAGAACTTTGTTTGTGATAAGTTTTTGAACCATAAAAAAATAATTATTCCTGATTCCAAAATATTCTAAAATTTAGAATGTCAATCCCTCTTTCATCATTAGGGATAAATCATTTCTTAGCGGATCATAACTAAGTGCAAAATTTAGATTATCTAAAAGTGAATCTATTAATGCACATTTATTTTTTGCATATTGATAATACCTATCAAATGCCATATCAAATGAATTACATTTTCCAAATTGACTCCAAAAATCATCACGTATTATGATATATTCTTGCAAAAATTGGCGTACAGGCACTTCAACAACTGGTGCCATATTGTAGCGCAAAAGTTTGACTAGTATTGTCTCAAATTCCCTGTCTAGATTTGCGTCATAGATTTGTTGGTAAATACTTGCCATATTTTCAAGTAAATACCATAACTTCGTCTTTGGCTAGTTTTTCTCTAAATTTTTCTTTGGCTCTTTGTTTTTTATCTTTCATGGCATAATATTGTAACAATGGAATTTATTGTAGATTGTAGAAAATATGAACAAATATGTAATAATAATTGAAAATAATGAACATTTTTTAAGATTTTTGAATTTAAATTATAATATCATTGCTTTTGTACATAGAACATGCACGATGTTCTAAAAGGTGAATGTCTTGATCTTTATACTGATTGT
>JANPCQ010000182.1:0-2441 GCA_031431055.1 Nitrosarchaeum sp. | reverse complement strand
TAAATGATCAGATTCTACTTGAAGCAAATGCATCAAGCAGTTATCTTGCCATGGCATCTTGGTGTGAAATTACTGGGTATGGAGGAGCAGCTAGTTTCTTTTATGCTCAATCTGATGAGGAAAGAACACACATGCTCAAATTTATTCATTATCTAAATAATATTGGTGGCTCTGCCACAATTCCTGCAACAAAATCCCCTGTTAATATTTTCAAATCTCTAGAATCTATTATTCGAACTGCCCTAAATAATGAGCAAATAGTTACAAAAGCCATCCACCATATAGTAGATATTGCTCAAAAAGAAAAAGACTATTCGACACACACATTCCTTGATTGGTTTGTCAACGAACAAGTGGAAGAAGAAAAGAAATTTGAAACAATTTTACAGAAATTTGAATTGATTGGAAGAGATAAACTTGCAATCAATGAAATTGATAAAATTTTAGGTACGCTAACTACAAAATAATTTCTAAAATTCTATACTTTATGTGCTTTTCCTGTTCACACTTTAAAGTTTATTAATTTTCATTTTACATTATTGTATGCTATTTGGTGTATTTGCAATACCTCGCTAATTTCTATCCGTTCTCTGAAATGAAGTATTCTGAAATTCGAATTAGGACTAGTTTTTCATGCGTAGGAATTTCTCTAAAAACTCTAGTAAGCGATCATATGTCTGAACACTTTAGATATCCAAAATAATTTAATCTATTGTGGTTATCAAATAGTATGGCAGAAGGAAAATTTGCAACCTCTATTACTTGTATGGATGGAAGAATACAAGTTCCAATTATTGAATGGATTAAAGAAAACTACGATGTAGATTTTATTGATACTATTACTGAACCTGGAGTTGACAAGAAAATCTTAGATAATTCTATTTTTGAATCTATTAAAACAAAGGCTGCCATCTCAATTAATGTACACAAATCTACTATGATATTTGTTTCAGGACATTATGACTGTGCTGGAAATCCTGTGTCTGATGATGAACATAAATCTTATATAAAAAAAGGAGTTGAGATGATCAAACAATGGAATCCTGAAATCCCAGTTATCGGTCTTTGGATTAATGACCATTGGGCAGTTAAAAAAGTAGAATGAAAAAACAATTAAAGAATTTTTGAAACTGAAAGACATCTATCTCTTTCAAAGACGGCTATCTTGAATCTGTTTACTAGTATTGTTATTGGCACTTCTAAGTGTCCTTTTTTACTCTTCTTCAGCCGTGTTAGACAATTATAATTACACATTAGACATATTGTATTTGTTGATTAATCTCAAAAGTATAGGGCGTTTTTTTCTTTTTATTGTAGGTGGAATTGTTGCAATTATTGTTGGCTCTTTTATGATTCGTGGAACTATGCATTTATGGGATAAGCCTGACTCAGAAAAAAAATCTGATAAAAATAATGACTAAAAAACAAGTATTGTTAACTAGTTTTACATATGCTAGATTCATCAATAAGAAAATCACTTGAAGACTATGTAAAACTAAGAATAAGAGACATTCCTTCTGAAATTCACCAAACTTTTCCAAACGTCAAACAAATTTGGAAATGTGAAAATCAAGTAGATTTTCTTTATGGGTATTATGTGGGAAAGATTGAGGAGGGCACTTTACATTATCTTCTCAAAGCAACACGAGCATCAGCAGGTGGGTTTGTTGATGTTTTTGAAATTAGGGGAATCATTGAAACATACCGAACAGACTTGAAAAGTTCAATTGAGAAAGCACTTTCTCAGTGAAGTCAATTAAAATAATGAACTTAAGGATTAGAAAAAGAGTTTTTTATTAGAATTGCGCTCATAGTGGTTCTGCGGCATTATGTATTTTGTCTATATGTCTTGATAATTCTTCATTATTTTGAAATATAGAGCTACAATATGGGCATTTACTTTGCTGTGACATTATTTATTCTAAATTTTATATGAACTTAAAGATTTAGGAAAGCAAAAAGAGTTCCTTAGTGAAGTAGAAATACTGCATTAATGTAAAGATGATATGGTTGGGCCTCAAGACGGTGGATTTGGTTTTGATCAATCAAAAAAATATACAAGCGTTGATAACATAGATCAGGTGTGTGTTCAATGTCAAGCTGGTCAACACAAAAAATGTTTGGTAAAATTAAAACAACAAGCAAATTGTGAATGTGAACATTGCTTAATTTACGGCTAACTTTTCTACGGTGATTATTTTTAATGATTAAGTAGATTCAATAATGTGTTTTTTGAATTTGTCGATAATGTCTAAAACTAAACAAATTGCTGCATGGATTGCTATTCTTGGTGGTGGTATTACGTTTTTCTTTTTCTCACTGTATGCTGTAGATTTTATGCGTTAAGTTTGAAAATTGGTGCTGTTTTTAATACCCTATTTGTACTAGGAATCTAATTTTCCTTTTAGTCTTTCAAGTTCATTTTTAGTATGAATGTGTTC
>JANPCQ010000181.1:0-1971 GCA_031431055.1 Nitrosarchaeum sp. | reverse complement strand
TAACAATGTGTCTAAATTCTTGAGTGCTCAAGTATTCAAAAATTCTTAGTTACCCCGATAAAAACCATGCTAGGCGTCAATTAGATGTGTTTCAAAGAGGATTCAGTGCGAGTCAAATATTATAATTTTCCCGCTTGATTTCTTATTTTAACCTTCAATCTGATATATTGAGTTAAATTCTAAAATTTATCTAAAGTCTGAATCCTCTGTCCAGTCTTTACCTTGTACATTCCATTGATTGCATTTGCAGCACTTCTTTACTCCTCTTTGGGCGTCTATTTCAATACAGAAACAATGCTCTCCTTTTCCCGATGTGTCTTTAATACACAATTTCTGCATTATTTGTAATTACCATATTTTACTAATTATCCTATTGGTGTCAATCATGTGTAATTTTTACTTAGAAAAGTTATAAATTTACACAAATATTGATGATTATAAATGGATGATACTTTTGATAGAGAAAAAGTGGTTGATTGTATGTTTGATCCTGTTACATCGTCTATTTTAGCTGAATTAGAAGATGGTGAAAAAGAATGTTCCTTTTTAGCAGAAAAATCTTCTATTTCTGAAAGTGAGGTTTCTGAAAGACTTTCTTATTTGTTAGATCATGGATTTATTTTTAAAAATTCTAATAATGGAAAATTTATCTTTTCTGCAAATACTGAAAAATTAACTCAAATTGTAGAAAACAGTGATACCTTTAATGCAACAATTGAAGGATTGGAAAAAATGGATAGTTATCTTAACTAAAAGATTTCTTACGATTTTTGATTGCATAAATGGCAACTCCTACCATTCCAATCAAACCAATTATGAGAATGTATAGGGAAATGAACCCTAATGATTTCTTACCTGCATCTGGTTCTGGTCCTATCACTCCAAAAACTTTGATTTCTTTTTCGTCTGTATTTTCAATAACTAATTTGTATATTCCTGACACTACAATGTTGAATCGTCCTTCAAAAACTTCTTTATCAATTAATTGAGATTCTATTTCTTTGTCAAATGGATCTAATATTTTTGCTGTGATTCCTTCTTTAAAATTAATTATCTGAATTGCATAAATTCCAGTTTGTGTTTCTGTATTATCTAATTCAACTGGAATTATCAAATTTTCTCCAAATTTGACTTGGCCTTCTCCTGTATTCAAATCCTCAAAAATTACTTGATTTCCATAAAATGATAGTATTATTCCCACACCTACTATGCTACCTACAATCACAAAAAGAATGCCTGATTTTTGCATAGTCTATTTACAATATTCTTTAGTTTAAACCTAATTTTTAATAAATAAAATTCATTTTACTTCATAAATTTAGCCTAGGCTAAAAAAGTTAGCATAGGCTAACTTTTAAATAAACAAATTATCATTATTAGTTATCCTTGAAACTTAATCGATCAACTACTATGTTGATGCTATCTGCAATTATTGGCGTCTCAACAATTATTGTTTTTTCAGTATTTTCCGAAGCTCAATTAGAACCAAAAACATTTGTCACTCATTCAGGTCAAGTAATTTCAACATCTGGAGATGTTTTAGATCCACTTTATGCTGCTTCAACTGTGGAATTTGATCCTATGGAATATCTGCAAGAGTTCAACTATGGACGAGTTTCACAGTTACCTGATGGTACCACCTTAAGAGAGTTTACGATTATCGCAGAAGATGATAAAATACAAGAAATCTCACCTGGCGTTTTTTACAATGTCTGGACTTTTAATGGAACCGTTCCTGGCCCAACAATTCGTGCAACTGAAGGTGATTTAGTTCGAGTTAATTTCATCAACAATGGTTCTAAATCTCACACAATGCATTTTCATGGTACTCATCCAGCTGAAATGGATGGAGTCTTTGAGCCAGTAGGTCCTGGTGGAGGACAATTCACTTACGAGTTTATCGCAGGTCCTGTAGGAGTACACCCATATCACTGTCATGTAATGCCACTTGAAGAACACATTGTACATGGA
>JANPCQ010000180.1:0-3747 GCA_031431055.1 Nitrosarchaeum sp. | reverse complement strand
CAGCTGGTTTTGTATGAAGTTTTTTTAATGCTACAGATGTTTTGTTGATAAGCGAGCTTTTGCCAGCACCTGCAGGTCCTGTAATTCCAATTATTGATGCATTTCCAGTTTCTTTGAATATTTTTTTAAGTAGTTTTCTTGCCTCAATAGGATCATTTTCAACTATGGTGATGGCTTTGGCAATTGCTCCCCTTTTGCCTTTTTTTAAATCAGAAATATCCATACGGTAAATCCTCAAAGCTGCAATAAAATCTTGTATGTCATCTAAGGATTACCGTAGATAACTGGAGGTGCAGGTTCACCATATTGGTGAATTTCAGTTTTCAGTGAAACCTTTCCAAGTTCTTTATGGTCAATTAGAAATGTCACAGGATGAACTTGCCATCCATATTTTGAGATATTTGGAAATGGGACAGTTTCTACAAATTTAGAGCCGGACAAAGTTTTTTGGAAAGATTCATCCATCCCCAAAATTTCTAGGACAACATGATTAGTCTTGTTTGTTTTGTCCAGATATGAAATCTCAACATATCCTGCATCATAATAGGTTGCATCAATTTCAAATGTAGATTTTAAGACATCTTTGTTGGAACTGGAATCAGAAAGAAAAAACAACCCCAATACAGTAATTACAACAATAGAAATTATAGGAATTATTTTTTTTGCCATGAGTGTTATAATGTAAACTCTTTTTTCATGCGACGTAAGAATTTGGAACTAATTCTAATTCGTTCAAGAGTTTGCTCTTGCGTCCTTTCAGTACCAAGTGTAGGATTCTTTTTAAAAAATTGACGAATTTCTTTTTCCATAGAGTCATCTGCAATAGAAGAGATGCTTGCAACAATTCTATTAAACAGTGGATTACCGCGGCCAACTTTTTTGTTGAGTTTTTGCCAGTTAGTCTTAAGCCAAGGCCATAGAATTTTTTTACCGTATGGATTTGCAGCAACTTTCATGATTGGTAGCTGCATGTTTTGAGAGCGAACCTCTGAAGTTTGTGAGAAATTCAATGATTTTAGCAATAGTTTTTCATCTTTGAAACTACACATTGCTCCAAGGAATCGAAGTTTTTCTTCCATTGTTTTTGCATTTCTGTATAGTCGGGTCAATTCTTCATGTGTTTTAGAATTTCCATTCCATGCCATAACAGAGCAAACAGGCTCAACTAAGTCAGGGGATAGAGAACTAGAATTTTTCAAGAATTGCTTGTAGCGGTTTTCTGATTCAATAATAACTTCGTCATCATCTAATTTACCCAGTGTTGAGATTGCAAATCCTCTCATCATAGCATCAGTATGTTTATCTGTTTTTTTAGGATTCCATCCTAAATCATACAAAATTTTCTTTAGATAGTTTACGGCATAATTTCGAATTTCTGAAGAGAATTCTTCATCAAATGCTCTAAAATACAATGAAGACAAGTTGTATGCTACATTTACAGATGCCAAGTAGCTGTCTTCATCATAGTATGCGTCAGAAAAATCAAGATAATTACGAACAGTCTCATCACCTGATATGCATAATGAAAACAGATCATTTTGAATGGCCCATCTGTCAATTGCTGGAATTTGTTTTTGGTCTACAAGCATTTTAAGATCTAGCAAAGTGCCTTCATCATATTTTACGCGATAGAATCCTTTTCTTCCAAAATTTGCTACAAACCCAATACTATTCTTAGGTAATTTTACAGACATTGATTTTTTTGTAAAAAGTTTCTGGAATGATTCATCTTTTAGTCCTATAGAAAGAGGAATAGACCACAGACCATTGTTTGATTTTTTATCAGACTCTAACATGTATCGTCTTTGCTTGAGATGTAATGTTGAATCTTGTTTTTCTATTTCAACTACTGGAAAACCAGGTTGCTTTAACCATGTCAATACCATTGCACGGACAGGCATTTTTGAAATCTTGCCTATTGCATCCCAAAGATCTTGGCCTTCTGCGTTTTTGTATTTGAAATCAGCAAGATATCTCTTTAATCCTTTTTGGAAATTTGTTTCTCCAACATAATGCTCCAGCATTCTTAAAACACATCCTCCTTTATCATAAGAGATTGCATCAAAGATTTCACGTATTTCGGATGTCGAATTTACTTTGACGTCAATTGGGTGCGTATTTTTCAATGAATCCAGTCCCATTGCAGCATTCATCGCATCTTCGACAAATTGATTCCACAAGTCCCATTCAGGATAGAACTTGTCAACAAACTTTGTTGCCATAAATGTTGCAAAACTCTCATTTAACCACAGATCATTCCACCATTTCATGGTAACAAGATTTCCAAACCATTGATGTGCAATCTCATGAGAGATTACTTCGGCAATGTATTGTTTTGTTCTAGTTGAAGATGTCTTTGGATCATAAAGTAAAATGGTTTCTCTAAATGTTATTGCCCCCCAGTTCTCCATTGCCCCTGAAGCGAAATCTGGAATTGCTATCAAATCTAATTTAGGCAAAGGGTATTTTATTCCAAAATATTTCTCATATGATAAAAGTAATTTCTTTCCAAGTTCAAGTGAATACTTGCCTTTTGATTTATTTCCCTTTGTTGTAATTACACGAACTTGAATTTTACCAATCTTACCTGTAAGATATTCAAACTCACCTACACCAAGATAGACAAGATATGTAGACATTACAGGAGTTTTTGCAAATTTGTATAGTGTTTTATTTTTTATTTTCTTTTTTGATGCAATTGGCATGTTAGAAATTGCAGTGAACTTATTTTCTGCAATTATTGAAATATCAAATGTTGCCTTGGCTTTTGGTTCATCCCAACATGGAAATGCCCTTCTTGCGTCAGCTGCTTCAAATTGTGATGTTGCAAGATATTTTGTCTTACCATTTTGTTTGTATTGGCTTCTGTAAAATCCTAGTAAACGATCATTTAATTCTCCAGTAAATTCAATTTCAACAAAAGCATTACCTTTAATTTTGTTTTTAATGATAATTGTTAGCTCTTCTTTTTTTACATCAGTTTTGGTGATGGCTTTTTCAGATATTCCATTGTATCTAACATGGCAGGATTTTATTTTGAGCTCAGCGCAGTGTAGTGTGATTGAATTTACACGTTCTTTGCAGTTAACAGTGATTATCTCTTTTCCGTTAAAGGTAAAATTTTTGAAAACAGGCTCAAATTCAAGTGCATAGTTTACAGGAATTACCTTCACAGTAAAGATGCATTTCTAGCGCTTTATGTAAATTTCTAATAATGAAAAAGATGGAAAATCAAATAAAGGCTTTAAAATAATGAATAACACAAGCCATGAAACAAAAGACAGCTTCCAGACGTGTCAAAATTCTAGTTGCAAAATTGGGTCTAGATGGTCACGATAGAGGGGCCCTAGTATTGTGCAGGGCATTTAGAGATGCAGGAATGGAAGTAATTTACTCTGGGCTTTTTGCTACTCCAGACAGAATTGCACAGATTGCAGAAGATGAAGATGTAGATGCAGTTGCAATGAGTTTGCTTAATGGTGCACATGGTACATTGTTTCCCAGAGTAGTACAAGCGCTAAACAAAAAAGGAATCAAAGATGTGTTAGTAGTTGGCGGAGGTGTCATACCTGAAGAAGATAAAAAAGATCTTAAAAAATCAGGAGTTGATGAGGTATTTGGTCCAGGAACACCACTAAAAGATATCATTGATCATATTACAACTGGCGTTTCAAAACTAAGAAAAATATAAGAAATTATTCCGTAGAGTCAGGCCACATCATTTTACGCATTTGTTTGCCGACTTTT
>JANPCQ010000179.1:0-2265 GCA_031431055.1 Nitrosarchaeum sp. | reverse complement strand
TCCGTTGTCTTTTAATGCCATAATTGCAGACTTTGCACTTTGTTTTGGAGAATCAAGCAATGAAATCAATCCTACTAATTGACTGTTAAGGGCTACAAGTACGACAGTCTTTCCCTCCTGTTGAAATTGTGAGATATGTTCTTCCACTGTACTGATCTCAACTCCTTCTAATTCTAGCTGTTTTGGGCTGCCAACAAGTATTGTGTTTCCATTGTATGTTGCCCTAACCCCTCTTCCAGGAATTGCAACAAAGTCTGTTGGGTTTTGTAGATCAAGATTTAATTCACTTGCTTTTTTTACAATTGATTTTGCCAATGGGTGTTCAGAATTTTTTTCAGCAATTGCAGCAAACTCTAAGAATTTTTCTTCTGAATTAGGTACAATACTGCCATCTATTAGAGTAATCTGTTTTAGGGATAGTAAATCAATTACTTGCGGCTTTCCTTCAGTAAGAGTTCCTGTTTTGTCAAATACTGCAATCTTTATTTTGCTGAGCATCTCAAGGGCATCACCACCTTTAAAGATCACACCATGCTGGGCACCTTTCCCCATTCCCACCATCACTGCAGTTGGAGTTGCAAGACCAAGTGCACATGGACATGCAACAACTAGAATGGCTACTGCTGGAATTAATGCAGCTGCAATATGATGTTCTCCAGGTGGAGTAAGAAAATACCATGACCCAAATGTTACAGTGGCAACAATTAGGACTATAATTGCAAAATATCCCGCAATCTTATCAACAAGGCGTTGCATCGGTGGCTTTCTTCCCATTGCATCTTCAACAAGGTTCATTATTTGTGAGAGCATAGTATCGCTTCCTACCTTTTCAGCTCTTATCAAAAGAGCACCCTCCTTGTTTATTGTACTTCCAATCACTATATCTCCTGGTTTCTTTTCTACAGGCATTGATTCGCCAGTTATCATAGATTCATCAACTGCTGAGTGACCTTCAACTACTATACTATCTACGGGAATTTTTTCACCAGGTTTTATGATCAAGATATCTCCAGATTGGATTAACTCAATTGAAATTTCAGTTTCTGTTTCATTTTTTCTGATTCTTGCAGTCTTTGGTTGAAGTTCTAACATCTTTTTAATTATTGATGATGCCTTTCCCTTGGTCTTGTTTTCAAGATACTTGCCAAGAATTATGAAGGTTATCACAATGGAAGCTGCATCATAGTAGATGTTATGCCAAACAGGTGTTGGAAATGTGTTAAACACGCTAAATAGATATGCGGCTGTAGTTCCAGTAACAACCAGAGTATCCATGTTTGCAGACTTCATTTTAGTTATTCTGTATGCTCCAATGTAGAATCTGCTTCCAGTAACAAACTGAACTATGCTTGCACAAACAAAAATTATCAATGCTGCAATTCCTGTTCCTGCAAATGGAATGAATGAAAAAAATTCAGGATAACCAAGAAACATGACAGGAATTGAAAACACTAGTCCGATGAGGAATAATTTTTTCAGTTTCTTTGCTTCAATTTCTTCTGATGTCACTATATCATCTTCACTTAAAATTTGAAATCCTAATTTGTTAATTATTCTCCTAAGATCTGAAATTGAAAGCAGAGTGGAATTGTATTTAATGACAACTTGATTATTTCCATAATTGACAGATGCTTCTTTGACTCCCTCTATTTCCAGTAATCTCTTTTCTAATTTTTCTGAATCACTAGAATCAGTAATTCCAGATATCTTTACTGAGAATTTTTCATAGACAGTAGAATACCCAATGTCTTTTAGCGCATTTTCAATTTTATCTAGATCAATTAGTGATGAGTCAAACTCTAAAACAGCTTTTTCAGCCGCCAGATTCACTTCACATTTTTTTATGCCCTCAATATCTGACATGTGGTTTTGAATTGCAGTTATACAGCCAGCACAGTGCATGCCTCCAATTTTAAGAGCAGTTTTTTTAATACCTGTATTCAGAGTGAATTCATCTTGTTTCAATCTGACTAATAATGACTAACTTCTGATAATTAATATGATATCTTTACAATTGTAACATGCTATTATTAAATAAATGAAAAATCATGTATTCGTATGGATAGTAATCACGAACAAAAAACTGATTTGATGAAGCATTGTCAGGTAGATGAAATTAGAATTTGTACAAGATGCGGATCAACTAACATCAAAATAGAAAAAGATACGATTTACTGCAATGACTGCAACGCGATTTTATGTTTTGAACACCGAAACTAGACAAATTGGCTAAATTGAAAAATTTATAGAACAAGTAATTTAAGT
>JANPCQ010000178.1:0-2110 GCA_031431055.1 Nitrosarchaeum sp. | reverse complement strand
CTTGAGGGAAGATTTTGCAGAATACACTAAGTGTGTAAGTTGTAATGCACCACTATTACAATGTGACTGCAATTGTCCAAAATGTGGTAAGAGAGACGGTTGTAAATGTGAGCTAATGCCAATTCATCGGAATCCTCTGGATTACTAGTCTTCTGTAAAATGAAACAATCATTCTCTACTTGATTTTTTAGAAGGAATTTCAACATAATTCCAATCAGGTTTACAAAAACATACAATACATCATGTAAGATTTTGACAGTAGTTGGTTATTATTGGTAAAAAGGGATTCATATTAAATCTATTAATAGCAAACTAAAATTGTTAATAATTATGGGTACACTTAATGTAGCCGTAATAATCAAACTAGAGCCCGATTTTTCTGAAGGAAATGTTAGCTATAATCCGGATGGAACTCTAAATAGAGTTGAGACAAAAAATACTTTAGGCCCACATAGCGCAATTGCAGCTCATGCAGCATTTTATGCCAAAGTCATGTATGATGCAAAAGTTTCCATTGGAACTATGGGCCCTCCAATTGCTGATCTGGCGCTTCAACAATCTCAACAAATCTCTGATGCTGAAGAACTTCATCTTTATAGTGATAGACTTTTTGCAGGAGCTGACACTTTGGGAACTGCAGAAGTTCTCAAGACTGGAATTGAAAAAATGCAAGGAAAGATGGATATTGTTTTTTCTGGACACAGAGCTTCTGACGGCGAGACAGGACAAACTGGACCACAAACTGGATGGAAGCTTGGTTTTACATTTCTTGGTAATGTAATTAGTTATAATGTAGATTTAGAAACTAGAATGATTCGTGCAAAACGTTTGATTAGTTTGCAGGGAGTTCCTGATTTCATAGAAGAAGTTGAGGCCCCCCTTCCAGTTTTTATCTCAATTGATCCTACCTACAAATCTAGTTTTAATACAGTTTCTCAAAGATTATCTTTTCAAAAATATCAAAAAGAAGCAACAGGACGTGCAGAAAACTACAAGGAATATTTCAAAGTTTTTGATGCTGAACAATTAGGCGTCGATAAAACGCTAGTGGGACTTCCAGGTTCTCCTACAATTGTATACAAAGTCGAAAAAATTCCAAAGGCAACAGCTACAAGACAGGCGGAAATTGTCGACGGTTCGAATCCCGAACAGATTAAAAAAGTTGTTGCAAGGATGAAGGAAGCCTTATCGGCAATGGTGATAAAATAATGACAGAAAATTATAGACACTTGTATGTTGTAATTGAGTGTATAGACGGAGAGTTTCTTCAGGTAAGCCTTGAAATGATTGGAGAGGCAAGACGTCTTTTGGATAATTTCAATTTAAAGTATTCATCAAATGAAAAAGTAGTTGCAGTAATACTTGGATATAACATAAAAGATATGTCTAAACAATTAATTGAATATGGAGCTGATGTAGTAATCTATTCAGATAGTCCTGAACTAAAGGATGTACGAAATACTATTTACACCAAAGTCATTAGTCAAATTGCACAAGACAAGAAAACTCTGGGTGAAGTAGAGCCAGAATATGCAAGTGAAGTAAAAAGGCCAAGATACATGTTTTTTGCAGCAGATAGTATAGGGAGACATCTTTCATCAACTGTTCTAACAGAATTAGAATCAGGTCTAGCTTCTGATATCAATAAACTAGTAATCGAAGACATTGAGATGTCGCATCAACAAAAAACAGCAGGCATTAAGGAAAATTATGCAAAAACTCTAGAGATGTACAGACCTGACTTTTCGGGATTCTTATGGACTACGATTCTTTGTCTAGATAATCGCAATCCTGCCTTTAAGCGAGATTACCACCCACAAGCTTGCAGTATTATTCCAGGAGTTTTTGAACCACTAAAACAAGATCCAAAAAGAGAAGGAAAAATAATTGAATTTGTTCCAAGAATTGATGAAAGAGATCTTAGGGTTAAAGTGCTCAGTCGTAAAGTTATCCAGAGTGAAGTTGATTTTGAGACTCCAAGAACAATTGTCAGTTTTGGTCGAGGAGTTAAAGATGACCCAGAACAAAATATCAAACTTGTAGAACAATTGGCAAAAGAGTTGAATGCAGAAATTGGCATCACACTACCAATATCAAAAAAGCCATTTTT
>JANPCQ010000177.1:0-5548 GCA_031431055.1 Nitrosarchaeum sp. | reverse complement strand
TTAATTTACGGCTAACTTTTCTACGGTGTTTATTTTTAATGATTAAGTAGATTCAATAATGTGTTTTTTGAATTTGTCGATAATGTCTAAAACTAAACAAATTGCTGCATGGATTGCCATTCTTGGTGGTGGTATTGCGTTTTTCTTTTTCTCACTATATGCTGTAGATTTTATGCGTTAAGTTTGAAAATTGGTGCTGTTTTTAATACCCTATTTGTACTAGGAATCTAATTTTCCTTTTAGTCTTTCAAGTTCATTTTTAGTATGAATGTGTTCATTGCGCTCTTTTTCTAATAATGTATGAACTGTTTCTATCTCTTTTTCTGCATGCTTAATTTTGATTTTAATGACCCTACTACTACACTTGCAGCTTCTATGATTCCCTTAGTTTCTCTTTTGCCTGTAGTTTCTTCTATGAATTCCTTTTCTTTAAGTGTAAAAATACTTGTTTCATTATTATCTTGTAGATTTTTTGCGTTGTATAGTCGTGAAGTGATTCCATCTAATTCTTTTTGTACTTGAATTTGCTGTGCAAGTATTTTGTGCAAGGATGATTGCTCTACTGCTATTTTTTCTTTAATTTCATCATATTCTCTTGTAATCTTTTCAAGATCATGCTTCATTTTTGTAAGATTTGATTCTACTCTATCTAATTCCTCAACTGATTTTCTATTTTTATTTAATCTTTCATCTGCATTACTTATTTTTGATTTGACATTTTTATACTCTAAATATGTTGTATCAAGTTCCATTTTTTTCTGATTAGATTCTTTTTTTACTGACATCAAATTGCTTGTTGCTATATCATATTCTTCTTTTACACTTTGTATTTTTTTTGTTATGTTTTCTATCTCTTCTTGCTTTGCTCTGAATTCTTTTTGTAAATCTACTACTTCGGTTTCAAGCGCTTCTTTCAAAACAATTTCTTCACTTTTTTCATATGTTCTTTCATCTGCTTGCTCCTTCTTCTTTCCAAAAAGACCCATGATTCTCTACAAAATTTCCCAAAAGATGAACGTTTCTTTAGACTTGTTTTGCTCTTGTACGGATAAACTTGAGATAAAACCCAACTCCGCCCATAATAATTCCGCCAATTAATGCAATGGTTCCCAATACTGGATTGCTGGGATTTATGGTGGGTGCTAAAAATAACAACAGTGCACCAAATATTATCAATACAAAACTACCACTGTTTCTTGATTTGTTGTGCTCACTATGGGCCATATTTCTTAGATGTACTCTGATACTGTCTTTGCAACTTGTTTTCTTCCAATATCTGAGATTAGTGGCCCGATTTTAGGCCCTCTTGATGTGCCCAGTATTATTTGATACAAAATTTTAAAGAAATCCTTTGGTTCTACCCCGTTTGATTTTGCAATTTGATATATTGTATTTTGAATGTCTTCTGGCTCTTCTTCTGCATTAAGCGTATCTGCTAGTATCTTCAACACTTTTTTTGCTGATTCATCCATATCGATTTCTACTTTTTCTTGCTGATTAAACTCATCTGCAAAATTTCCTGCCAACTCAATTAATTTTTCTATTTGTGGATCTGGATTTTTGATTGCTCCATAATCTAATAACTTTTTCATTACTCTTTCTGTTCTATCTTCTTTGAACATTTTAGCTAATTCCACTAGTAATCTATAGTTGACATGAATGCTTGGCTCTTTTGGCGGATCTAATAGATTTACATATTCATAGAGTCCTTTTGATTTTATTAACTTGGCCTGATTATCCACTTTGATTTTTCCAAAAAATATATCTTCTAATTCATTATATTCGTTCATCAATGATGGTATGTCTTCAAATCCTAACTCTCTTGCACCTGTAATTCTTTTGTAAAGAAGTAATAGAATTGATTTTGGGCTTCCAAATTCCATCCATTTTTGTCCTGTGACCACATTGCCTAGTGATTTTGAAATCTTCTTTCCTCCTTTATCTAAAAACATTTCATATTTGACATGATGTGGGTGTGGGAAATTTAAAATCTCATCTGATACCCAATCATTTACTTTGACAGAATCCATGATGTCTTTTCCATAGGCTTCAAATCTAATATCAAATGCTGCCCATCTTGCAGCAAATTCCACTTTCCATGCAAGTTTTCCTAAATCTTTTGTGATGTCGGCTTCTCCATTATGCCCACAACCTTTGATCATTTTTGAGCCAATCTCTACATCATGACACTTGTATCTTACTTTCTTCTCATCTGCTAAATACTCAAATGACTCTGCGGTGTAGAGTTTGTTACAGTTTGCACAAACTGGAAAATATGGGAGAAATTTCTGAAATTTTTCTTGACCTACTAGTTCTGAAATTTTATCTCCTATCTTTGAGCTGTTTTGCAAAATTGTATGAATTTGATCTTTTAGTAATCCGTTTTTGTATGTGTCTCTTGCTCTTCTAAACTCATATTTAATTCCCATTTTATCAAGACCATCCAAAAGAATACTACTCATGTGCATTCCATATGACTCGTGACATCCAAATGGGTCTGGAATTAATGAAACAGGTTTTGCCAAATGTTCTTCTAAAGAATCAGGAAATCCC
Organism: Nitrosarchaeum sp.; assembly: GCA_031431055.1. Lineage (GTDB taxonomy): Archaea > Thermoproteota > Nitrososphaeria > Nitrososphaerales > Nitrosopumilaceae > Nitrosarchaeum. The sequence continues at coordinate 2,995 of JANPCQ010000177.1, read as the reverse complement.
TCTGGAATCTTTCTTAATCCATCTAAATCGTCAGAGTATGCAATTAATTCAGATTTGTATCCAAAGTTTTCTAGCGCAAGTTTTACTCCGTATGCTCTAACTGCATCTCCTAGGCTTCCAATATGCGGTACTCCTGAAGCTCCCAGTCCACTTTCAACTCTTAAAAGATCTAAACTTCTACCTAGAGATTTTTCACGTTCTAATAATTCATGAGCTAATTTATCTATCCAAGTTCCTTTTCCAAATATTTCCTGCTCTGACATATCTTATCCTCGATTCAATGGTTTTGTCATGTATGGTCCATATAACGAATACCCTAATTTTTGATAATACTCTCTTGTTCCTACAGCACTAATCACTAAGAGTTTTGTAGCATCAAATTCTTCTTTGGAAATTTTTTCAGCCTCTTTCATTAAATTTTTCCCCAACCCTGAATGCTGTATTTCATTTTCTCCTTTTTCTCCCAACTTTAATGATTTACCGTATACGTGTAGTTCTCGTACAATACATGAGTCATTTCCAACTTCTTTTCTATGTGCCAAAATACTTGGTTTTCTTAATCTCAAAAATCCATAAATTGAATCATTTGTATCTTCATATGACAAAAATACTTCACTTCCACCTGATGATTCATAATTAATTCTGTTTAATTTTAGATTCTGATCATCTGTCTTTTTGTTTGATAGTCCTGCTTCTCTGCATCTTATACATTTACACGAAATACCTTGTTTGCTCAGATTTTGTTGTACTATTTGTCTGAGGTTTCCTGATTTTGGACCTGCTATGATCTCATTTGGTGATATTTCTCTTTGCACTCTCATTATTCTGACCCATTTTGGGATGTTTCTCTTTACTTCAGTTAAAACTCTGATCATATCTTGATCTGAATATGGAGTGTATTCACCACGTTTGTATTCGTCATAAAGTGGAGTGTTTTCTATGACTAGTGATGGATAAATTTTCAACATATCTGGTCTAAGCTGTGAGTCATCAAATAATTTTTTAAAATCCGCAATGTCTCCTTCTGGAGTCATTGTAGGAAGACCTGGCATCATATGCGCCACAATTTTATATCCTGCATCTTTTGAAATTTGAAATGATTCTATTACATCATTGTAGTCATGTCCTCTATTGACAATTTTGTACACTCTTTCTTGTAATGATTGGACTCCGATTTCTATTCTTGTAATTCCATAATCTAACATTGCATCAACGTGTATCTGTTTGCAGTAATCTGGTTTTGTTTCAATTGTAAATCCCACATTTCTTATTTTTGCATGTTCATTGTTTGATTTTGCATCTTCCAAATTATCTGAATCTGTTCCATTCAGTGCATCATAGCAAGATTTGATGAAATTTTCTTGATAGTCTTTTGGCATGAATAGAAATGTCCCTCCTACAATTACTATTTCCATCTTTGACGGATCATGTCCATATGCAATCAGCTTTTCAATTTTTGTTGTGATTTGGAGTTTGGGATCATATCCATTTTCAATTGCATTAAGTGTTGATGGTTCCTTTCCTGTATAGCTATTAGGTGAATTGTATTCAATTCCACCTGGACAATATGTGCATCTTCCATGTGGACACGCATATGGTTTTGGCATTAATGCAATTATTGATACTCCTGATGCTGTTTTGATTGGTTTTTTAAGCAAAACTTTTTGTAATTTAGAAAAATCTGAATTTTTTGCCATTGATAGAATTTCATGGTTTCTAGGAATTCGTGCAAGTGCATATTTTGCACATATTTTTTTAATTTCATTTTTGACTTGTTTTTTAGTTGGTTCATTTACCGTTAGGAGATTTTGCATGATTTCGCCACATGCTTTTGAAAATATGGGCTCCAACTTGTTCATGAATATTCATGTTGTATAGTACATAAATTCGTTAAACAACACAGTTTCTATTTTTTAGTACTTTTTAGAAATGTTATTGTCATTTGCGCTCTTGAAATTGTTCTATGCTCTTAGCATCAGATCAATCATCAAAACAACACTGCCTGCTGCCACTGTTATTATCATGAATGGGAATCCAATTTTGAAAAACTGCATGAAGGTAATTTTGTAACCATGTTTTTCTGCCAGTCCGATAGCAATGATTCCTGCGCTGGATCCAATAAGTGTGCCATTTCCTCCAAGCCCTACCCCCAAAGATAATGCCCACCAAAGGGGACTAACTGCACTATTAAATTCTGCAGCGATGGCTGGATTTTGATTTAGAATTTCAACTAGTGGCATCATAGTTGCAGCAAATGGAATGTTGTCTACAAAGGCACTTGCAATTGCAGACACCCATGTTATCATAAAGAAAGTTCCCCATGGGCTTCCTGCTGTGATGCCAAGTGTAGTCTTGGCCAACACATCAATCATTCCAGATTCTTTTGCGATACTTATGGTGATGAAAAGACATGCAAAGAATATGAGAGTGCTCCAGTCAACATCATGTAATATTTTTTCAGGTTTTATTTTTGATATGAGTAGCAAAATACCTGCTCCACCAAGTGCAACAAGTGAAGGCTCAATGTGTAAACTGCCATGAATAACAAAAAGTACTATGACACTAAACAATACCAATAATGATTTTATCAAAAGTGGTCTATCCTTAATGAGTGATATTTCATTTTGACTCATTAATTCGCCAAGATTTTGTGGTGTTGCCCTTAGATCTTTTCTGAAAAATACTTTGAATAAAATAAGTGATACTATCAATGAAACCCCAATTACAGGACCCATGTGAATCAAAAATGTACTAAAGTCAATGTTAGCAGCTGAGCCTATCATTATGTTTGGTGGATCTCCAATAAGAGTAGCAGTTCCTCCTACGTTTGATGCAAGTACCTGTGCAAGTATGAAGGGAATCGGTGACATGCGAAAAGTTTTGAATATAGAAATAGTGATGAGTGTATTTACTGCAGTTACATCGATGTTCATAGATAACGTTACAACAATTCTGCTTATGATTCCCATCACTATTTCCATATTCAAAACTTTTC
>JANPCQ010000176.1:0-5029 GCA_031431055.1 Nitrosarchaeum sp. | reverse complement strand
ATTGAATGTAAAGTAATAATAGATAACAAACGCAAAATCAAGTGTGAAGATAAAATGTCCAAAATGTAAGAAAACTGCAGAATTATCAATGGATTTTTCTTTTGTAAAATGTGAAAACTGTGATTTAGATATGAGTTATGGAGAATATGTTAAATTTGTTGCACATAATGAATCAACATATTCAGATATTCTTGGAGATTATACGGGCAGTACTGAAGGTCAGTCTGCAGGATCATTAGATGAATGGGATTAACAACATAGTAAAATCATTCAGCAGATTAAAATAATTAGATTGAGGAATTGTTAAACATCATTGGAATTTCTATTAGAAAACATACTAAATTTGGTTGGATTTTTGGTAGGAATTGCAATAGGAATAATGTCAATAAGGGGATTTAGAAATACAGGCAGCCCCACATTATTTAGATTAACAGTTGCATTTTTTTCAATCAGTATAGGGTTTTTTGTAATATGGGCAGGATATATGGTAGAAGATTTTGTAATAAAATCAGGCAACATAGAAAGATGGATTCAAACATTAGGAATTGTCATTCAAACAGTAGGATACTTTTTCATAGCATTTTCACATAGCATCAAATCATTTTTTCCAAGATCAAGGTATTTCAGAACGATTGGAATTTTTCCGTTATTCTTAGTGTCTTCTGTACAAATAGAACACATCTTTAGATCTGTTTCATTTATTTTACTGGCTTATGGAGCAATTGAAACAATATTATCATATTTTGAAAACAAAAACAAAGGAGCTATATCTGTAGCAGTCGGATTGGCATTATTAGCACTTGGAGAATTTTTAGGATGGTATTCATTTGTGTTTCCAGAATCTATATTATATTCAGTTTCTATGACTATCAAAATTGGAGGTTTGATTGCATTGTTTATTCCAGTAAGCAAAATTCCTTTAACTAAGATAAAATTTGATGATGATTTAGAGTAATTTAGTTGCTAGGCTCAAATTAATTACAAAAACTAAATTTGTCAAATTCTTTTATCTTTTTAGTATATTGCAAAATATCAACTCACTCTCATAGAAATTGTGAAATTAACGTATACAGGGAATAGACATGGTTGAATATAGAACACATATGAAAATTATTGGAGACATATTGTCTACTACACGTGATGACCTTCAAGATGAAGAAGGTGCTACAGTAACTTATCTGATTAGAAAAGCTAACATTTCACATTCTAGAATTTCTAGAATTTTGAAGACTCTAGTATCTCAAGGATTATTAGAACAGGTAGATGCACAGGGTTCAAACAAATATAGAATTAGTCAATCAGGACGAGAATTTCTTCAAGCATATTATACATTCACAACATTTGCAGATAATTTTGGCCTAACAATCTAGTCTTCTACTTCTTCAAATTCATCTAAATCATCATCAAAATCATCTTGAAAATCTGTATCTTCATACTCAGATGACGGTGTAGACATGTTCTATGATTGAAAATTTTTGTTCGTTAAAAAACTTATTCAAATGTAAATGAATAATTAAAGAAAAGAATACGAATAAAGTAATTGAAATCAAAGTGCAATAAAGAAAGTATTGTAAAAGCAAGTGAAATAATCAAAAATGGCGGTATTGTTGTTTTTCCAACAGATACTGTATACGGAATTGGTTGTAATCCATACAATAAAGAAGCAATTAAAAGAATTTATAAAATTAAATCAAGAGAAATCTCAAAATCACTTCCAATTTTGGCTTTTTCAAAAGATGTGGCAGCAAAAATTGTAGAATTCGACAAAGATTCAGAAAAGATTGCACAGAAAATTTGGCCAGGACCTCTAACTTTAATTTTAAAATTAACAGATGAAAAACTTAAAGCATCGCTAAATGGGATGGATAAAATTGCAATTAGAGTTCCAAAACATCAATGTACATTAGAACTTTTAAAAAAATGCAATTTTGTTATTGGAACAAGTGCAAATATTTCTGGAACTGGTCCATTTAGAAACCCACAAGAGTGTTATCAAAATATCCACGATTTTGATCTTTTTTTGGATGGGGGAACAATAACAAGTGAGGGGGAATCAACAATAATTGAATTTGAAGAAGGAAAATTGAAAATTCACAGAGAAGGAATTTTAACACGAAATGAGATCTTGAAAATACTTTGAATTTAATAATTACATGTGCCAGACATTTAGAATCAGAAACTAGACAAGAATTAATAAATATTTTAGAAAAAATAGGAGACTCAGAACCTAAAATAACTATCACAAATATGTCTGGAATTTTGACTGCTGAAACAAAATTGGAACCAATCGAGGTTGTAAAAAGAATCAAAGAAATGCTACTAGATGAACCATGGTGTATTAGATATTGTCTCAGAATAATCCCTATTCAAAAAATTACAGAAACTAAGATTGAGAGCATTGAAGATGAAATTTCAGATTTAATTAAATTGATTTCTAATGAAGAATCATATAGAATATTAATTGAGAAAAGAAATTCTAACATTTCAAGTCAAGAATTAATTTCTAGAATAGCAAAAAAAATTAAAAATAAAGTATCATTAGAATTCCCTGACAAAATTATATTAATTGAAGTATTAGGAAATCAAACAGGAATTGCAATTGTCAAAAAAGAGGATGTTTTGAGCGTAGAAAAAACTAAGAGAAGCATATCAGAGTAAAATAGCAGCTTTTTCTATTAGTATATCTTCAAGAGGGTTTTTTGATAAAACTGTATCAAGTTGTTTATCTGTTATTTGAAAATATTTTTTTATGAATAAAGTATTATCTTTCGAGAATATTTTAACAGACATAAAACTCAATTCTTTATAAAGTGCATCTAATATTTTTTTATTGCCAAGAGCAATTAATACAAAATTCTGTTGTGATTTGATTCCAGTAGAGTCAATTGCGGAAGAAATTTGTGAAGAAATAGCAAAGCGCATTAAAATATCCATTTCAAATTTGGTTGAAAGTAAAATATTATTTTTATCAGAAGAAACAGATAAGGAAATGATTTTTTTTAGATGATAAATATTTAAAATAAAATTACTAGATATGGCCTGAAGTTTAATTCCAGGAAATTTCTTTCGGAGGGTATCAAGATAAGTAATGTCAATTTGTTTTTGACCTTGAATTTCAATCACCTGAACTAATTTGTTTGAAACATTGAAAATCAGTCTTTTAGGTGAGCCTCCATGAATAACAGGAATTATACTTACTACATCATCATTTTTTATTTTAGTCATTTTTCCTTCTAGAGCAGAAGAATCAACACCATTAATTGCTATCAATATATTTTCAACATCTAAGTTAGGAGTGCTAGCAGGTTTTAGTTCTAAGAGTAAATCAAGGAGTTCTTTAATGGTAATATCAGATTTATCAATTTTTAATGTATCAGTAAAAAAGGACTTTTTTGCTCCTCCTACAAATTTAATCATTGTCATATATTTATCATCAAGAATGTTAAAAATTAATTTTTTGTTTTGTTATGCAGTTTATTCTTCTGTATCTTCACTTGTTTCTGAGTCAGATGTTATTTCAATGACTTGCTCTTGAGCGACATCATCTTCAGAAATTTTCTCTTCCAGAGTATAATTTTCAATTTTAGAAGATTCTATTTGTGATTGTTTCGCTTTTTCTTCACGGTTTTCTTTTTTAATAAATTTAGTAATATAACCTGCAATTTCATTTTTTAGTCCTTTTGAACGAACTATAGCTATTTGATCTAATGCTTTCTTATTATCAGCAAAATCTTCTCCAAATTTTAGCTTGTGTCCATCTAGTACTTCATAAGAAAGACGCTTAATTCTATCCACTCCTCGTGTAATGAACTAGGGTTTTTTATACCTATATTCGGAAGAATGTTTTTGAATTTTCTTCTAATAATGAAGCCATTTCATCATATGACTTACCTAGTATTTTTGAGGCACAAAACACAACACTTGGAATAAAACTGATTTGTCCAGATTTCATTTCAAAGCATTTTGAGAATTTTACAGGGCCATCTGTTTCAACAAGAATTTTTGTCTCAGATGTTTTAGACAATAGCATTTGTTTGTCATTTGCATAAATCAGAACTGGGCCATAGGAAACAAAAAAATCCATATCCATTGCTTTTTGAAGTTGTTTTTTGCTTCCATCAAACCAATGTAGTAACGCATACTTAATGTCATAAGAAGTTATTATAGAAAATATCTCATCAAGACTTTTCCGTGAATGAATTGAAATAGGTTTTTGAAATTTTTCTGCAAGAGAGAGAAGAGATTCAAAAAGATATATTTGTCTTTTGTTATCTTCGTTAGATTTTACATACGTAGGATCTAGTCCAATCTCTCCAATACCAGAAATATGTTGTTGATTTTCACTAATTAGATTTATCATCAGTTCTAGATCATCATTTGCACGTTCAGGATGAATTCCAATAAAAGGCAAGATAAGTTTGCTCTTTCTTCCAAGCTCCAAAGTTCTTTTAGAGGTTATATTATCCATTGAGACACAGCAAGCTTTGATTTTCATACTTTCCATTCCTTTGATTGTATGATTCAAATCACATTCATAATCTGGATCGGATAAATGAATATGAGAGTCATATAACCAAGTCATTGCTTTAACTTTCAAAATAGTCTGTATAAATCGATTTCTTAGTGATATTTTTTTACTCACAATCTTTTATCGGAAAAAAGAAAAAAGAAAACAATGAAATCATCAGAACTTGGCATTTCAGCAATGTATAGAATTTTAAAAAAAGCAGGTGCTGAGAGAGTTAGTGATGAATCAGCAGAAGAACTAAGAGGAATAATTGAAGAATTGGCTAACAATATTGCAAAAAGTGCAGTAGACATGGCCTCGCATGCAGGAAGAAAAACGATAAAAGCAGAAGACATCAAACTTGCTTCAAAACCATTTATTTAATTTTAATCTAAAGAGTTTAATTATTCATTTCATATTTTTCAAAACGGTGCGGTGGCAGAACGGTTATGCGTGAGCCTGCAAAGCTTATACAAAGGGGTTCGACTCCCTTCCTCACCTTTCAGCATTTTAAGACAATTC
>JANPCQ010000175.1:0-7320 GCA_031431055.1 Nitrosarchaeum sp. | reverse complement strand
TGACAAATATAAAGTCACAATCAAATAATTTGATAAATATGTGTTTTTCAATGAAGGTATTTGGAATTGTATAGTTACATACATTCTTCACCCCAAAAGAATTAGACCGGTATAACTAAACTACATAATCTTTTATGAATTTATAATACTAGTCATAAGCCATTAAATTTTTTTCTTCAAGCATACTATGAATTTGATGAACAGAGCGATGAATATCTTTTTCAAGTTTAGCACCAACACAGACTAATTTACCTGATGCAAAAATTAGAATCACAGTTTTAGGATCTAGCATTCTATGTATTAATCCTGGAAACTGTTCTGGTTCATACATACTTCTAGGAAGAGTTCTAGCTGCTTGTTCCAAATTGACTCTACCTCCAAGATTAATTGATGAGACAATATTTTGTATTGTAACTACAGCATCATTTTTAATTTTGATTTTACCCTTTCTCAATATCTCCACTACTTTAGACACTGCAGTTTCTGCTAATTCTTGTGATTTTGCACCAGTGCACACCATCTTTCCTGAGCTAAAAAGCAATGTGGCAGTTTTTGGATTTTTAAGTCTGAAAACAGCTCCTGGAAATTGTTCTGGATGATACTCGACATCTGGAAATTTTTTTGTTATATCTAAAAGATCCAATCTTTGGTCTATTGTTGCAGAAGCTACAACATTCACTATTGCAATTAAAGGTCTGGTTTGTGTCATATGTTTATTGTTATTTCAGCCTATAGAGATATATCTTGATCTAATCTTAGACCTTTGTATCTATTTCTGATTGTAACCTCAGTTACGCTTGCAGCTTCTGCAATATCACGCTGAGTCATATTTTCACAATTTTTTACACATGACAAATATAGTGCTGCTGCTGCAAGACCCATCGGATCCTTGCCAGCTGATTCTTCATGTTCTTGAGCTATTTTGAGTACTTTAACTGCATAACGTTTTGTCTTTTCTGTAATTCCAAGTTTGCTTGCAATTCTTGCAACACATTGAATCGGATCAACAACAGGCATCTTTAGATCTAATTCTCGATGTAATAACCTATAACATCTTGCAATGTCTTTTTTCTTAATGTTACCTGCATCTGAAACATCTTTTAGGGTTCTAGGGGTTTCCGTATCTCTGCATGCAGCATAAAGCGCAGATGCAATTAATGCCGAAATTGAACGTCCTCTGACAAGACCTTTCTCTAATGCTTTTCTGTAAATGTATGCTGCCTTTTCAATTACAGCATCAGAAAGTGAAAGTTTGTCTTTTAGTCTGTTTAATTCGCTTAATGCCTGTCTAAGATTTCTATCTGCAGAGGCATGAACTTTACTTCTACTGTCCCATGTTCTTAGTCTTTCAATGGTGCTTTTCATAGCAGATGTAAGTGGTTTTCCCGACGAGTCTCGGTTTATTGGATTAATGATTGTAGCAAGCCCCCTATCATGTATTGTAAGTGATGTTGGAGCACCTGTCCTAGTTGGATCCGTGCCACCTTCTTTTGAAAATGATCTCCATTCTGGTCCAGAATCGGATAATATTTCAGAAATAACGTATCCACATTTTCCGCAAAATCTTTCGCCTGTTACATTATCTGTTAACATGCCATTTTTTCCACAACGCCCACAGATAGTATCTGTATTGATAATTTGTAAAACCAAAAATAAGATCAATATTGGTTGGTTTGTTTCCTATAAGAACCAGCTTATTTCATAATTTAGCATGTAAATACTCAAAATCAAAGCGTCAAGCACTACATAGATTATACTATATTTTACAGTGATTTTCACATTACAAAAAATCTAGTGTTAAATTCAGATGCAAATAAACTCACAGATTAGTGATTTTAAAAAAATTAGAGCCAAATTATTTACATTTTTACAGATTTTTTCAAAATCTATAATCAGATAAAACTGCTATATTCACTAAAACCCTACATTAATACACGTTCAATATGACAAGAAGTATGAAACAGAGTAATTGTATAAAATGCAAAGTCTGGATAAGTGAAAGACAAGACAAATACCACAATCATAATTGTGCAGATTGTTCAGAGAGTTTTTGGTCATTAGGATGAAAGGATTGTGTCATCTCTGTCATTCAAGTAATGTCGAAATAATAATAGATTCAGATAAAATTCCAATTTGTAAAATATGTAGAGAACGTCTTGGCTTGATTTAACACGATACGATTTCAAGAAATCTATCCAGTTTTATAAAATATGTGATATAAAAAATTGTTAGTAGATACAACATCGTAAACTTTAAGTTCACACAAAATATAGAAAAATATGGGATTATTGAATAGTTTACGCAAATATTGTATTATGAAAAAAGTTAGAGACAGTACAATTGATTCTGAAAAAAAGAAATCAGATCAAGAATAGATAAAAAAAGAAACACACCAGTTTGTTATTAAAGAAAACTATGAATAAAATCAAAAATTTGATAAATCTAAAGATTAATTTTTAAGCATATGAAATAAGCAGACGGATATAGAAAAGGCATATTTGAGTTGGATACAATAATCCTGAGTGAATTCTTTGTATACAGTGTAAGAAAGCTAAAATTTCTTTCAGTAGATATCGTTTAATTATTAAGATCAATTAGCATTACAAAGATCGTTTGAAAAAGAAGAGTTTTGTTTGGCATCCAAATACACAGATGAGAGAGTGGGATTCATTTAATGAGATTGTCAAGGCCAAAGGAATGTGGCTCATAGATTCTGATGGGAATAGTCTTTTGGATGGAGTTGCATCAATGTGGTGTAATGTGTGGGGCCATTCCAAACCTGAATTAATCAATGCAATTACAAAACAAAGTAAGAAACTCCAACACTCATCTATGTTTAATTTAACAAATCAGCCTGCAGAAAAACTAGCTGAGAGCCTGGTAAAAATATCACCTGGGATGCACAAAGTGTTTTATTCAGATAATGGTTCTTCTGCAATGGAAATTGCATTCAAGTTAGCATTGCAATATTGGAACAACATTGGAGAGAAAGCGAAAACAAAGATTGCAGCATTAGAAAATGGTTATCATGGGGATACGTTTGGTGCAATGGCTGTAGGTTATATTCCAGAATTTTTTGGTAAATTTAAAAAACAGTTATTCCCGACAATACAAACTCCAGTACCAAACAAGTATAGAATTCCTAATGGATACAGTTATTTTGATTATCAAAATTTTTGCATAGATAAAATTGAAAAACAATTTTCTAAAGATGACAAAATTGCAGCATTTGTGATGGAGAGTGGAGCACAAGTTGCAGGAGGAGTAAACATATTTCCAAAAGAATTTCAAAGAAAGATAGGCAAACTATGTAAAAAATACAACGTGTTACTAGTATTAGACGAAATAGCAACAGGTTTTGGACGTTTAGGTTCCATGATACAATATACAGAACAAAAAAGTATTCCCGATATTGTAGCATATGGAAAAATGTTGACTGGTGGATATTTGACTATGGCTGCAACTTTGACAAATAAAAAAATTTATGATTCATTTTTAGGTGAATTTAATGATTGGAAGCATTTCTTTCATGGGCATACGTTTACTGGAAATCCATTATCTGCTGCAGTTGCAAATGAAAATCTAAAACTATATCAAAAAAACAATCTGATCAAAAAAATTCAAAAAACATCAAAAATTTTTGAAGAATATTATGACAAAATAGCAGAGATAAAAACAGTGGGAGACATCAGACACAAGGGAATGCTTATGGGAATAGAGCTAGTCAAAGATAAAAAGAAAAAAACACCAATCAATCCTAAAAAATCAATAAACAAAATTTTCTTTGAAGCAGGAAAAAAGCAGGGAATTTACCTTCGCACATTAGGAAATATTGTTATGCTGGTACCACCACTAGCAATATCTGAAGAAGAGTTGAATTTACTATTAAACAGAACAATAGCCACCATCAAGTCAGCACAAAATCAAATAGTATAGATGTTAATCAATTACAAAATACGCTTGAGTCTTCCTTCTGAATCAACTTTACAGGATAAAGCAGTAAAAGTAGGTATTTTAGAAAGTATGACTAATACGCATAAAAAATGAGTTTCACGTCATTAATCTTTTTTAATGGATTTTATGCAAAAATATCATGATTGACATGTTGGAATTTATCAAAGAATGTCAAGAAAAAGTATTTTCAGGAATTGGAATATCAAGTGATGATGCTGAAAAACTGTTTAACATATCAGATGAAAACATCAAAGAATTAGCCATAGCGGCAAATCAGATCACTAGAGATTTCAATGGAAATAAAGTAGATGTAGAACAATTAAACAATATTAAAAAAAATGCTTGTAGTGAAGATTGTTCATTTTGTGGCCAATCTGCATTTTTTGACACTAGAATTGACACATATCAATTACCAACCGCAGAAGAAGTTGTAATTAAAGCAAGTAAAGCAAAAAAAGAAGGTGCAGAATCATATTGTCTTGTTGCAGCATGGAGAGAGCCATCTCCTAGAGATTTTGACAAAGTTTGCACTATCATCAGAGAAATTAACAACAAAGTAGGAATTAATGTAGAGTGTAGTCTAGGATTTCTTACACCAGAACAAGCAAAAAAACTCAAAGAACTTGATGTGAAAAGATATAATCATAATTTAGAAACTTCAAAATCAAAATTTTCAGAGATTTGCACTACACATACCTATGAGGACCGATTAAAAACACTGCAAATTGCACGTGATGCAGGATTAGAATTGTGTACTGGAGGAATTATTGGGTTAGGAGAAACAAGAAAACAAAGAATGGAATTAGCATTGGAATTAGCTGCATTATATCCTGAAGAAGTCACCATAAACATACTGGTTCCGATTCCTGGAACTCCATTGGAATTACAAACAAAAATAGCAAATTCAGAAATTGTGAGAATGTTTTCAGTGATCAGATTTCTTTTACCAGAATCCGTGATAAAAATTTCAGGCGGGAGAGAAACAAACCTTGATGATTCAGGTGAAGAGTTATTGCAAAGTGGAGCAAATGGCATAATCACATCAGGTTATCTTACAATGGGCGGAAATGACTCTGAAAAAGATTTTAAAATGATAAAGAAGATTGGACTGGAAGCTTAAAGCAATAATGTTTTCCATAATTGTAAATTTTAAATATGAATTAACAGATGCTTGTTAAAGAATAAGAAAAGAATTTACACATGACTAATTTTAATTTAGAATAGTTGGTCTTGAATCCTAAACTAAGCTTTGTTGATTTTGAATTAGAACAAATAAAACAAAATAATCTATATAGAAAATTAAGATATGGCAAATCAAATCAAGCATACATTACAATTAATGGAAAAAAATTACTAAACCTTTGTTCAAATGATTATTTGGGGATGCAAGTTACAAAAATAAAAATAAAACAAATGCAATCAAGCTCAAGACTAGTTTCAGGAAATGACGAATCATATAAAAGATTAGAAGAAAAACTTGCAAAACACAAATCACAGCAAACTAGCTTGATTTATCCTACAGGATATATGGCAAATTTAGGTTCAATTACTGCAATTGCAAAAAAAGGAGATTTGATTTTAAGTGATGAATTAAATCATGCAAGCATAATTGAGTCATGCAAGCTTGCAGGAGCAAAAATTTCAATTTACAAACATAATGATATGGATGATTTAAATAAAAAACTCAAGCAAAAAAGTAAAAACAAATTTGTTATCACTGAAGGAATATTTAGTATGGATGGGGATTTCTCAAAACTAAAAGAGATCACAGAAATTGCAGAAAAATCAAAAGCAATCACAATACTTGATGACGCACATGGAGATTTTGTTGTTGGAAGAGATGGAAAAGGAACTCCAAATTACTTTAATGTTACAAAAAAAATTGATTTGTATATTAGTAGTCTAAGTAAAGGCCTAGGATCATTTGGAGGATATGTTTCATCACAAAATAATGTGATAGACTTGTGCATAAACAAATCAAAATCTTTTATCTACACTTCAGCTCTGCCATCATTTTTAGTTGAATACTCATTGAAAAGATTTGAATCGAATAGAGAAAAACAAAGGAAAAAACTAGAAAACAATACAAACCTACTTTCTAAAGGGTTGAGACAAATAGGTTATCAAATTGATTCAAAAACACATATCATTCCAATTATTATTGGTAAAGAAAAAACAGCAATGAATTTTGGAGAATTTCTCTTTGAAAAAGGAGTATTTGCCCAACCCATAAGATATCCAACCGTTCCTAAAAACAAAGCAAGATTAAGAATATCAGTTACCGCTTGGCTATCTAGAAAAGACATCAATATCACATTGGCTATTTTTGAGCAAGCTGCTAAAAAATTTGAAATATAAATTTAAAATGAGTAATTATAAGCAAAAATTAGAAACAGTAAAAGAATTAAATAAATGAATTAGTTAAATGAATTAGTTAAAACAGAAAGGTAATCATAGCAATAATAATTTTAGCGTTAATTTTTAGTTACTATATTTAGAATGTATAGACAGACATTATTTCATTATCTAAACGCATCAAAGCCACCAATAGCTGGGGATCCAATAAAAATAGAAAATGCAACAATAATGCCTAAAACAATACTCACAATGACAAAACGCTTGTTCATACTACAAACAGTTCTAACCTAGATAAAAACGAAATGTCTTTGTATCAGACAAGATTTGGAACAATCTTTTAAAAGAAAAATCCACATGATAATTCATGGCAGATGTCACAATACTGGTAGCCCTAATTGCTGGTCTAGGATCATTTGTTGCTCCATGCATACTTCCAATGATTCCAGCTTTTCTTGCATACATATCAGGTACTACAGTGACAGAACTTGGTTCGAAAAATGGATCTGTCATATCAATTAACAGAACAGGCATAATCCTAAATACAGTATTTTTTGTGCTAGGGTTTTCAATAGTATTTTCGGCTTTGGGTGTTTTGATTAATAGTGTTCTATCTAGTGCAGCTGATGACATATTACAAAGTCTAAACTATATTGGAGGAATAATTATCATATCATTTGGAATATTTTTGTTATTATCAACAAAGATTAGAATTCTAAATGTAGAAAAGAAATTTTTCCCAAAAAGAAATAAATCGAGTTATCCACTATCTTTTGTATTTGGTCTAGCTTTTGCCGCTGGATGGACTCCATGTGTAGGTCCAATACTTGGAACGATCCTAACTTTGGCTGCAACTACTCCATCAGTATCATTTCATTTGTTACTGGCATATTCTTTAGGATTAGGAATTCCATTTGTTTTAATGGGCGTATTTTTCTCAAGGGCTACAAGAATAATTCGGGCAATGAGTAAACATCTAAAATATTACAATTTGATATTAGGCGGATTTAT
>JANPCQ010000174.1:0-1743 GCA_031431055.1 Nitrosarchaeum sp. | reverse complement strand
GTAAGGGCCCGTTGTAATTACATCACCAGGTATAACATATTTTCTTTTGTTCTCCATTTACTTCATAACCTCGACTGTAGCAGAACCTTTTGTTATAGAACCTAGTCTATCAATCACGTTTGGCCTTGCTCCAGCGGGTATTTCAAGTATTGCTTTTAAGGAACCATTATTTTGCCATTCTTCCTTTTTTAGAAATCCTACAGATTTCAAAACAGCATAAGATTGAGATGCATATTGTGCAGGGATAGTTATTTCAAGATCAAGGTTTTCAGATTTCAAAGGTATTATAGAACGTAATTTTTCTACAATATCTTTTACTTGTTCATCTACATTTTTTTGTGGTTCTATTGTGATTTTTCCATCCTTTAATGCTTGTTCAATTCTCAGTGGAGGATGAGGTAAGTGTGTTCTAGGATCAACGTAAGTCTTGGCAATAAATGAAACAATTTGTTTTCTTTTTTCATCAAGCATCTTACGTCTTTGATCAGTAGTAAGATTTAGATCACCTTTTCTAAGCATTATCTCAGCAATCTCATTGACATCTTCAGTTTTGAAAGCCTTGAGTAGTTTTTCTGTTGATGGTTTAGTGCCTTTACCAGAGTCAGTGTATATCTCATCAGAAATCAAGATTGCAGAAATGTCTTTTTTCTTTCCCAGTTTGAAATCTAATGCAGGGTCAGGCTTTACCAAAATCTCAAATTTTTCGCCTTCGTATGAATATCTAACTACGGTTACATCTACCATTTCTGAAATATTGTATGATAATTTGGTATTTAATTATACTCAAAAAAAATTAGGCTTGATTTTTGTAATAGAGTTTGATAATTTTATCTACCACTACATCTGTGTCGACATCTTTTGCGGTGCTTACAAGAAGCAAATGGTCATCCCCCAGATAAAGAGAAAAGCGCTTAACCAAGTCATATTCAGCCAAGGTGTATTTTGTTTTGCCAAGCCACTTTGACATTTCTTTACGTGCCTTCCAATCAATAATGGAAAGGGTGACTAATTCATTTTCCTTATGCTCTGAAAGCAGACTAGTCAAGCCCTTACGCATACCGCCTCCAACACGAACAGCCCATTGATCATAAACGGTAGCAAATCGGATTTTAGGATTAGATTCTAAAATTTGTGAACAGAATTTTTCATAATCCAATGATTATTCTATGCATTTATGATTATTAGAGTTTTATTTGATTTTAGGAAAACAAAGAGAGTTAGAAAATTAAAAAAGTTAGGATGTTGAGAATTACAAGATTATGCCTAAAATGAGCTTTGATTATGTAACGCTAAAACTTTAATATCTATACATAAAACTAGCTAGATTTTTATGTGGACTTTGGAAATTTTCTTCTAAGATTTGTCTTCTTTAGAGGTAATTAACAAGGATAATCAAAAAATGTCAGTAAAGATGAGAGGGGTTCCATTACAGTATGCAAATGCACTTAGACGTATATGTCTAAATGGTATCCCAATATTTGCTATAGATACGGTAGATATCATAGAAAATTCATCCGTATTGCCAGATGAAGGTTTGGCGCATAGACTAGGATTAATACCAATTAAAACGGATTTATCAAGATTCAATGAACCATCAAAATGCGATTGTCAAAGTGAGACAGGATGTGCTAATTGTAAAGTTATGTTAGTTCTAGATTCAGGAGATTCAGACGTCACAAGAACAATATTATCAAATGACTTAACATCTGAGGATGATACAGTAAAACCAATTTCAGATAAAAT
>JANPCQ010000173.1:0-3340 GCA_031431055.1 Nitrosarchaeum sp. | reverse complement strand
CACATCAATGTTAATGAATGACTTTTGAAAGAGCAGATAATGAACCAGATGAAGATTAGTTTCTAAACTCTATTTGTAACTGCGATCTTTTATTTATAATTGGTATAATTACGGAAAGCTAGCTCTCAACTTTAATATAATTAGTAATTTTTTTGCAAATTAGAAATCAATTGCTGGCAATTTTTGATGTTGAAGGAGTTCTATATGATGCAGAATATCTCCCAATTCTTGCAGAAAAACTTAACAAAGAAGATGAAATTTGGGAAATCACAAAACAAGGTATTCAAGGTGTGATTAATTGGGAAGATGGTCTTAGAACACGAATTGAGGCATTAAAAGGTCTTGATTATACTACATGCAAAGAAATTGCTGATGCTTTACCTATAATGACTGGTGCAAAAGAAGCATGTAGAATTCTAAAAGCAGCAGGATGGAAATTAATGGCAATCTCCGGCGGTTTTACTATAATGACTGACAGATTACAAAAAGAACTGGATTTGGATTATATTTTTGCAAATGAATTAATCTTCAAAAATGGAAAACTAGATGGTGTAACATTACATGTTGATTCTGATAAATCAAAGTCAGCTAAAATCAAAATTGCAGAATGGAACGAAAAGAAAGAAAACATCATATGTGTTGTAGATGGTGCAAATGATATTAAATTATTTGATATTTCTGGTTTAGGTATTGCTTATCGAGCTCAAGATGTGGTAAAAGATTTGGCAACTGCTACATTGGAAGAAAAAGATCTTTCAAAAATACTTGATATTATAAATAAACACTATCATCTAAAACTGGAAACCACGACTACTGCATAAACAATATCTTACCGTATTTTTACAACTACTGTAATTGCAAATCATTCCAATATACATAGAAAAAGAAATAGGACCTAACGATGATATATCTAAACTAATAATTGATTCAGAAGAAATTCATAATGGCGATATTTTAGTTATTGCTCAAAAAATTATCTCAAAACACGAAGGTCGTATAATTGAACTGTCTTCTGTGATTCCTTCTTTATTGGCAGAAGGCATTAGCTCCGAATATGAAAAAAATCCTCATATTATAGAATTAATTCTAAATGAATCAAAACAAATCATACGAATGGAACGTGGCATACTAATTGTTGAAACAAAAAATGGATTTATCTGTGCAAATGCTGGCATAGATGAAAGCAACATCAAAAATGGATTTGCAACATTACTTCCTCTAAACTCTGATGAATCTGCAGAGAATGTTCGTAAGGAAATTCTAAAAAAAATAAACAAATCGGTATCTGTTATTATTGCTGATACATTTGGACGCCCATTTAGAATGGGGCAAACTAATTGCGCTATTGGAATTTCTGGTATGAATCCAATACTTGATTATGCTGGAACCAAAGATTCTTTTGAAAAAACATTACGTATTACTGCAATTGCAATTGCTGATGAACTTTGCTCCGCAGCAGAACTAGTGATGAAAAAAGCAACAAATTGTCCTGTTGCAGTTATACGTGGCTATGATTTTAAAAATGAAAACTCTTCTATCCGTGTTCTTATACGTCCTCAAAATGAAGATCTGTTTCGATGACTAGTACTTTGTTTGCAATAGGATTATAATCCAAAGAAGAAAATTTTACTTGAAATTGATTATTAAAACTGAATTACACTGCCATAATTCATTCTCAAATTTTCATGTAGGTGATAAAGAAGCACCTTATGATTGCAATGTCTCTATACGGGATCAATTGGAGCGCTCTTATAATTTGGGATTAGATGCAATCTTTGTTACTAATCATAATACATTGGATGGATATCATCAATTATTACAATACAAAAAAGATCACTTGAAATTTCAAAATATTGAAGTTTATCCGGCAGAGGAAATTACCATTGATACAGGTGCACATGTTTTAGCTTATGGCATTCACGATGAAATTCATCCTGGAATTACTTTAGAAGAAATAATAGATGAAGTTAGAAAACAGGGTGGAGTTTCATCAGCACCACATCCATTTAGTTTGCTAGATGCATTACGTGACAGCGCCAAAAAATGCGATATGGTGGAGGTATTCAATAGTAATAACGTGGATATTCTTTCAAATGCCAGAGCAACTCAATTTGCATTAGATAATAAAATGACTCAGGTGGCTGGCAGTGATTCGCACGTTCTCTCAACACTGGGACGTTGTGTTAACATGATAGAATCTGAAAATAATCTTGATGACATATTACAATCAATGAAACATGGAAGAATTGAAATTTCACAAACAGGGTATGCATTACAAAATGAAACTCTTGATCATTTAAAATATAAAATTCATAATTCAAAAGATTATCTCATTGACTATATCTCAGAGCATTATCCTAACGCAAAATGGCTTTTGACTTTTTTACTAAGGGTTTATGATGTAAATCAAAACAGTCACGTCTGGTCACTATTTTACAAAATAGCAATTTTTTTGATGAAAAGGATTTCACAAAAAATCAATTTCCAAAATTATGATCCTGGATTTATGAACGATCGAAATCTTGGTACTATGTTTAAAATGGCATTATAGTCAAACATAGGACAAGCTAAACTCAAATAGATTTTAATATGACAAAACGAACATCATGAATTAGTTATCTACATGTCCGAATCAAATGAGAAAAAATTAGATGCAACTGGATTGTTTTGTCCAGAACCTGTATTTAGGACTAAAATTGAGATTGAAAAAATGCAGGTAGGACAAGTGTTAACTGTATCTGCAGATGATCCTGCGGCTGAGGATGATATTTCAAGATGGGTGACAAGAAATGGTCATGTTTTATTGGATATGAAAAAAGATGGTAACACAATCACTTTTCAAATTAAAAAGGTGAAATAAAATAAAATCATGGCATCTGTTACTAGTTCTGATATTTTAAACCGAGTTGGCAATACACCACTTGTAAAATTAGATTCTCTTTCAAATCATAAAGTTACATATCTTGCAAAGCTTGAAGGTCACAATCCATTTGGTTCTGTAAAAGATAGAGCTGCATACTGGATGATTAAAGACGGTGAAGAAAAAGGTAAGCTTACAAAAGGAAAAAGTATCATTATTGAACCTACATCTGGAAACACTGGGATTGCATTAACTGGTATTGCAAATTTACTTGGTTACAAAGTTGAGATCGTGATTCCTGAAAAAGCCAGTAATGAAACCAAAGATATTATTCGAAATCTAGGGGCCAAAGTTTTTGAAACCAGCGATGATCTCTGCCCAAAGGTTGGAGCTGGAACTGATCAAAGCATAGCACTGGCAACCTCAATAGCAGCATCAAGACCTGATACGTATTATTCTCCAAATCAATATGCAAACGAG
>JANPCQ010000172.1:0-3531 GCA_031431055.1 Nitrosarchaeum sp. | reverse complement strand
CCAATATTTCTAAAATCAACTGCAGGCTCATCAGTAGTAATTGTTTTAATACCAGAATTCATTATAATTGAACGCAATGCACCCATAAAAATTAGCATCAGTGCAATGCCAACAAATTTTCTTCTTTTATCCTCAACTTTCTTGAAAATAAGTTCTCTTTTCACTAGCATTACTGTAAACAAAATCAAAACTGCAATAGAACCTACGTAAACTGCTAGTTGGAACATTGCAACAAATGGTGAATCCAAAAGTAAAAAGAATCCAGCAATTCCACCAAGGGTTCCCATCAAAGCAATTGAACCATAAATTAAAGATCTCATCTCCAAAGCAGCTATTGCAGAACCAATTGTAATTACAGATAATGCAAGAAATACAACATCAGCCATGTGTTGCACCTCGATTAGTAATTTTTATTTCAGAATCTTGAGAAACAAATGGTTTTACTTGAAGTTGAGCTGGTGTGTAAATCAAACCCTCCTTGCTAAATGAAGAAAGTTCATAGTCATTTGTCATGTACAATGCATAAAATGGACATGCGTCAACACATAACCCACAAAATACACATTTACCATAATCAATTTGTGGCATGATAGCTTTTTTATTATGTTTGTGTTCTTCTGGAACTTTTACCATAGCAATTGCTTCTGCTACTCCCTCACATGCAATGGAACATAGCTGACAGCCAGTACAATGATCATGAAATAACATATGACGACCTTTTTGACCTGCAATTCCAACACCGGTAGATGGATCAAATTGATACCCATCACCAACAAACTTTAGTTTCTCTTCAGGATATCGTAATGTAAATCGTTTAATGGCTAAATGTTTAATTCCTGAATTTAATGCCTTGATAATTCCAGTAGCTGTATTCATTACAATATTCCTCCAGGTCCCAAGACTCCAGCGTACAACAAACCGAGTGCTATAAAGATGTTAACGAATGCAAGCCCAATTAGTTTGTACCAACCAAGACTCAATAACATATCAATTCTGATTCTTGGGAAAACTCCTCTTGGTAATAAAATGAAAAAGATCACTCCCATTGTTTTTATTATAAACCATAAAACGCCGTTTAGCATCTCTTGTGAAAATACTGGCAAGCCAGGAATTTTTGCAGTGATTGGACCCATTACTATTCCATCAGTGATAATTTCTTCAGGGAAAGGAGGCCAAATCATTGGTCCAGACCAACCACCAAGGAATAAAACAACAAACAATGCGGCAAATGCATAAAGTTTCAAGTATGTTCCTAATTGAACAAGACCATAAATCATTCCAGAAAATTCAGTTAACCAACCAGCAACAATTTCACTTTCTGCTTCGGGTAAATCAAATGGAATTCTTTCTAATTCTGCTAATATCGTAATAAAGAAAATAATTGCGCCAATTGGCAAAAATATAATCCATGGAAAATTAGATTGACTAGCAACAATTTCAGAAAGATTCAGAGTCCCTGTAAGAATTACTACTCCCAATAATGAAAGAATTAATGGAATTTCAAAAGACACCATTTGATGTAATGCTCTTATTCCACCAATGAATGGGAATTTACTGTTTGAAGACCATGCGGAAAGAATAGTTATGATTGGAAAAAATCCAATAATGGCAAATACTGCAATTAAGCCAACATCGACATCTGCAACCACCCATCCTGGTGCAACTGGAATTAATGCAACAAACGCTGCGGCTGTTGCGACAAATAGTATAGGTGCTGCCCAGAAAATTGGTTTATCAGCTTTTGCAGGAATTATAATTTCTTTTGAGATTAGCTTTAGTCCATCCCCCATTAATTGTAAGATTCCTTCAAATTTTCCACAATAGAAAGGACCAACTCGAAGTTGTAGTTTTGCCAACATTTTTCTTTCTATAAAGATTGTTCCAGCTGCAATTAATGCTGCAAATCCAAATCCAGGGAAAGCAGCAATTTTAAACAAATCAGTAGTCATGAAGGCTTGCAAAATTGGAAGAGTTCTAGAAGGATCTGCTATCCAAGTTAATGCAAGAAATGGTGTAAGTAATTCACCATCAATTACAGGCATTTCAATATAGAATAATGCAATCATACCGGCAGGTAACCCAATCAATGCAAAGATAAGAAGTATCCAAAATGCATTATCTAAAATAGATTTTACAAATTCGCTAAACTTGAAGTTTGGTGCAATGACAGACATTTATCTATCTGCCTCCACTGGCCAATAATTAAGACTCCAATATACAGCTGGCATGTTTCCGAGTTTTTCCCCTTTGAGAAGATATGGTAATGCAATTAAGTTTCTAAAGGAACCAACACTTAGTTTTAATCTATAAGGTTCAGGTTTTCCATCAGAGACGATATAGCAACCCAATGAACCTCTACCTGATTCTACACGCTTGTATACTGAATCAAGTCCTTTTCCTTTTGGATTTGGTTTTAGTTTAACTCTAACAGAACCAGACTTTGGCATTTTTTGTAATGCTTGTCTAATTATGTTACAGCTTTCCAACATATCAAGCCATGGAATTTTTGATCTTGCATAAGAATCTCCCTCCTTCATTACATTACTGTGAACATCTAATTCATCGTAGACATCATATGGTTCCTTCTTTCTAAGATCATAGTCAACACCACTAGCACGAAGAACAGAACCAGTTGTACCTAATCGAATTGCATCTTGACGTGATAAAACACCAGTATTAGCAGTTCTAGCAATTAAAATTGGATTATCATAGAAAATTGCCGCATATTCTTTGATTCGTTTTTCAAAATAGTTTACTTGTCTTAAACAAACATCTTCAAAGTTTGATGGTAAATCATTTCTTACACCACCTGGTACAAAATGAGCATGAGTGACTCTAGCTCCCGTCATTTTTTCTAATAAATCAATTAGTAGTTCACGATCACCTGCTGGCCACATAAACATTGTAGAGTGACCTAAGAATATTCCATAGATTGCAAGCCAATACATTGTGTAAACACATCTATTCAATTCAGATGCAATAACTCGAATGTATTTTGCTCGTTCTGGTACTTCAATACCAAGAAGTTCTTCAACCCCTAAAACATACGGATACAAAATATTGCAAGAATCATG
Organism: Nitrosarchaeum sp.; assembly: GCA_031431055.1. GTDB lineage: Archaea > Thermoproteota > Nitrososphaeria > Nitrososphaerales > Nitrosopumilaceae > Nitrosarchaeum. The sequence continues at coordinate 457 of JANPCQ010000172.1, read as the reverse complement.
AATCACGGGTCTTTCTAAATGTGGAATGTTTGTAATGTAATTTCTATATTCAGCCATCTTTTCTTCACCGCGGTGAACATAACCAGGATCAGGATCACATGCAACAATAAAGTCACCATCAATTTGTACAATAATTCTCATATGACCAGAACCTGGGTGTTGTGGTCCAACATTGAGAGTCATAATTCTCTCATCTACTTTCTGAAGTGCAAGTCCAGGTGGTAATTCGTTATTCATATCTATCTTCCTTTAATTGCAAAGTCCTTTCTTAGCGGCGGTAAATCTGCCCAATCTTCTGGCAAAAGTAATCGTCGATTATCTGGATGACCTTGAAAGTAAACCCCAAACATTTCAAAAATCTCTCTTTCATGAAATTCTACACTGTAAAATACTTCTCGAAGACTAGGAAGTTTTGTTGCATCGTTTCCAGGAATTGGATTTTCTTCTCTTTGTGCTC